>NZ_JBSFNF010000013.1:0-202281 GCF_053586955.1 Nocardia sp. NPDC003726
CTGCTGTCGTCGCCGACGCGAATATTCCGGTCGGTGAGATCGAATTGCTCTCCGACGCCGAACGGCATGACGTCCTCACCGCATGGAACGACACCACCCATTCGGTGGAGCCCGCCACGCTGGGAACATTGCTGCGCCGGACCGCCGCGGCGACGCCGGGCGCGGTCGCGCTGGTCGCGGACCTACCCGGCGGCGAGCGCGCCGAGCTGAGCTACGCCGAACTCGCCGCCCGCGTCAACCGCCTCGCCCGATATCTGATCTCGGTGGGCGTCGGCCCCGAAACCCGAGTCGCGCTCGCCTTCCGCCGATCGGTGGACCTGGTCGTGGCGATGTACGCGGTGGCCGAGGCCGGTGGGGCCTACGTCCCGGTCGATCCGGACCAAGCCGCCGAGCGAACCGACTACATCCTCTCCGTCGCCGCGCCCGTGTGTGTGCTGAGCAACGCGGAGTCGGACTTCGACACCGACGTCGCGCCGGTGGTGCGGCTGGAGGATCTCGAACTGACCGCGGTCGCGAGCGTGCCGCTCACCGACTCCGAGCGGGTCGTACCGCTGCGGCCGGAGAACACGGCCTACGTCATCTTCACCTCCGGTTCGACCGGACGCCCGAAGGGTGTCGCGGTGCCGCACGCGGCGGTCGTGAACCAGCTGCTCTGGAAGGTCGCCGAATTCGCGCTGACGCAGGACGACTCGGTGCTGTTGAAGACGGCGGCGACGTTCGACTTGTCGGTGTGGGAGTTCTGGTCGGCCGTGGTGTGCGGTGGTCGCCTGGTGATCGCCGCCCCGGACGGTCACCGGGACTCTGTGTATCTCAACGACCTCGTGGCGCGGGAATCGGTTACCACCCTGCACGCGGTGCCATCGATGCTGGAGGCGCTACTGGCGCACCGGCCCGTCGCGGACGACTGGTCGCCACGGCGGGTGTTGGCGATCGGTGAATCCCTTCCGGGTGCTTTGGCGCAGCGGTTCTTGCGTGGTTATCCGCGGACCGAGTTGTTCAATTTGTATGGTCCGACCGAGGCGGCGGTGTCGATTACCAGTCATCGGGTAACGGTGGCTGATGAGACGTCGGTGCCGATCGGTGCGCCGGAGTGGAACAGTCGGGTGTTTGTGCTGGATGGGCGTTTGCGTCCGGTTCCGGTGGGTGTGTCGGGTGAGTTGTATTTGGCTGGTGCGCAGTTGGCGCGGGGTTACTTCGGTCGTGCGGATTTGACGGCTGATCGGTTCGTGGCGAATCCGTTCGAGCCTGGTGAGCGGATGTATCGCACGGGTGATTTGGTGGCGTGGAACAGCGCCGGTGAATTGGAGTACCGGGGTCGTACGGATTTCCAGGTGAAGATCCGTGGTTTCCGTATCGAGTTGGGTGAGATCGAGGCTGCGTTGCTGGCGCTGCCGCAGATCGCGCAGACAGCGGTGATCGCGAAGTCCGATCCCAAGACCGGTGACCGTTTGGTGGCCTATCTGGTGGCGAGTGATGCCGTGGCCGGTGTCGATGTGGCGCAGGTGAAGTCGGAGCTGACTGCTGGGTTGCCGTCGTACATGGTGCCGTCGGCGTTCGTGGTCCTGGATGCGTTGCCGTTGAATGTCAACGGCAAGCTGGATCGTAAGGCGCTTCCGGAGCCGGAGTTCGAGGTTCAGGCGTTCCGTGCTCCGTCGACGCCGATCGAGGAGATCGTGGCGAACGTGTTCGCCGAGGTGCTGGGTGTGGAGCGTGTCGGCGCGGATGACGATTTCTTCGCTTTGGGTGGTAACTCGCTGTTGGCGACGCAGGTCGCGGCGCGGATCGGTGCGGCGCTGGATTCCCGTGTGCCGGTGCGTGTGCTGTTCGAAGCCTCCACCGTCGCCGCACTCGCCATCAAGGTCGAACGGGCCACCGGTGAACGCAAGCGCGCTCCGCTCGTCGCCGGTCCGCGTCCCGACCGCATCCCGCTGTCGCTGGCGCAGCAGCGCATGTGGTTCCTCAACCAGTTCGACACCTCGGCCTCGGTCTACAACATCCCGGCCGTGATCCGCTTGTCCGGCGACCTGGATGTGGATGCCCTGCGGCACGCCGTCACCGACCTCGTCGCCCGCCACGAGATCCTGCGCACGATCTACCCGCAGACACCGGAAGGCCCCGTGCAGCAGGTGCTCGCGCCCGACGAGGTGCCGGTTGATCTGACGCCCGCGCAGATCGGTGACGAGCACGTCGCCGGGGAGGTGCAGCGGATCGTCGCAGCCGGATTCGACGTGACCGCCGACGTGCCGTTCCGCGCGAAGCTGTTCCAGCTCGCGGGCACCGAATACGTGCTGGTCTTCGTCGCGCACCACATCAGTGCCGACGGCTGGTCGATGGGCCCGCTCACCCGGGATCTGATGCTGGCCTACGTCGCTCGCGGCGGCGGGCAGGAGCCGTCGTGGGCGCCATTGCCCATCCAGTACGCCGACTACGCGCTGTGGCAGCGCGACACGCTCGGCGCCGACGACGATCCCGAATCGCTCGCGGGCGCCCAACTGGCCTACTGGACGACCGAACTCGCCGACCTGCCCGACGAGCTGAACCTCCCCGCGGACCGGCCGCGCCCGCCCGCCCAGTCCTTCGCCGGCGGCAGAACCGATTTCGCCGTGGACGCCGACGTGCACGCCGCGCTGACCGATCTCGCGCGACGGCACAACGCCACGCTGTTCATGGTGGTGCACGCCGCGTTCGCGGTGCTGGCGGCGCGGCTGTCCGGCACCGAGGACATCGCGATCGGCACGCCCGTCGCTGGCCGCGGCGATGCCGAACTGGACGACCTGATCGGCATGTTCGTCAACACGCTGGTGCTGCGCACCCGGGTCACGCCCGGTCTCGGCTTCACCGAACTGCTGGCCGGCGCCCGGGAAACCGACCTGCGCGCCTTCGCCAACGCCGACATCCCGTTCGAGCGGCTGGTCGAGGCGCTCGCCCCCGAGCGCTCGGCCGGTCGCCATCCGCTGTTCCAGGTGGCGCTGTCGTTCGAGAACCTATCCGCGACCGGCTTCGAGCTACCCGGCCTGAGCTGCACCGCGCTGGATCCGGCCGCCGACACGGCGAAGTTCGACCTGTTGCTGACGGTGCGCGAGCAGCGCACGGAGTCCGGGGCGGAAGCCGGTCTCGCCGCTGAATTCACCTACGCCCGTGATCTGTTCGACGAACAGACCGTGGTCGAGTTCGGCCGCAGGTTCCGTCGCATCCTGTCCGCGATCGTCCGCAATCCGGACATCGCCGTCGGGGATCTGGAGATCCTGGAGGACTCGGAGCGCGCGGACCTGATCACCCGCGCCGGCGCACCCGCCGTGCCGCCGCGCACGCTGCCGGATCTGATGGCCGCCGCAGTCGCCGCGAATCCGTCCGGTATCGCCGTCGTCGCGGACGACCGCACCTTCAGCTACACCGAGCTGGACGCGGCTTCCGCGCAGTTGGCGCGGGCGCTGATCGATCGCGGCGCGGGACCGGACGTGCTGGTGGCCATCGCGATCCGTCGTTCGGTGGAATACGTGCTGGCACTGTGGTCGGTGGCCAAGACGGGGGCGGCGTTCGTCCCGATCGACCCGGCCTACCCGGCCGACCGCATCGCGCACATGGTCGCCGATTCCGGCGTGGCACTCGGCGTGACCCTCACCGCCGAACTGGACAGCCTGCCCGCCCTCCCCGGCGGTTGGCTCGCTTTGGACGATCACGACTTCACCCTCGACGTCGCGGTGCGCTCGGACCAGCCGTTGCGTCCCGAGGAACTGCGCGGACCGCTGTACGCGAGCAACGCCGCGTACGTGATCTACACCTCCGGCTCCACCGGCGTGCCGAAGGGCGTCGTGGTCACCCACGCCGGCCTGGCCAATTTCAGCGCCGAGCAGGTGCAGCGCTACCGGCTCGACCGATCCACCCGCGCCCTGGCGTTCGCGTCGCCGTCGTTCGACGCGTCGATGCTGGAGCTGCTGCTCGCCCTGGGCGGTGCGGGCGGGCTCGTGGTCGCGCCGCCGCTGACCTTCGGCGGTGCGGAACTGGCCGAGCTGATCAGCGCCGGAGGCGTCACGCACGCCTTCCTCACGCCGTCGGTGCTCGCCTCGCTGGATCCGGACGCGCTGCCGGGAACGCGGACCATCGTGGCGGGCGGCGAAGCGGTGCCCGCCGATCTGGCGGCCAAGTGGACGACCGCCACGGAGCGCGACTTCCACAATGGTTACGGGCCGACCGAGACCACCGTCATGACCACCATCAGCGACCCGCTGCGGCCCGGCGAACCGGTCACGATCGGCGGACCGATCCGCGGCATGCGATCGCTGGTGCTCGACGGCAGGCTGCGCCCCGTGCCCGAGGGCGTCACGGGCGAACTGTATCTGGGCGGCATCCAGCTCGCGCGCGGCTACCATGCCCGCCCCGCCCTCACCGCCGCCCGCTTCGTGGCCGACCCGTACGGCGTGCCGGGCGAGCGGCTCTACCGCACCGGCGACCTGGTGCGCTGGCGCCGCACCGAGGACGCGCCGGTGCTGGAGTATCTGGGCCGCAACGACTTCCAGGTCAAGGTGCGCGGCTTCCGCATCGAACTCGGCGAGATCGACGCCGCGCTCACCGCCCAGCCCGAAGTCGGCTTCGCCGTGACGCTCGGCCGCGCAACCGATTCCGGCGCAACCATGCTGGTCTCCTACGTGCTGCCCGCCGAAGGCGCGACGGCCGACCCGGCCGTGCTGACCGAGCGGATCGCACGCACACTGCCGGAGTACATGGTTCCGGCGGCGATCGTCGTGCTCGACGCGCTTCCGCTGACTCCTGTCGGCAAGCTGGACCGCAAGGCGCTGCCCGCGCCCGAGCCGGACACCCGCCCCTATCGCGCGCCTTCGACCCCGGCCGAACTGGTGATCGCCGAGGTGATCGGCGAGGTGCTCGCCATCGAACGGGTCGGCCTGGACGACGACTTCTTCGCCCTCGGCGGCGACAGCATCGTGTCCATCCAGGTGGTCACCCGCTCGCGTGCCCGCGGCGTGAGTTTCACGCCACGGGACGTCTTCGAGCAGCGGACGGTCGCGGCGCTGGCGCGCGCCGCCGTGGTCGCGGGCGCGCCCGGTGACGAGGCCGGCGAACTGCCGCTGACGCCGCACGCCGCGCGGATGCTGGACGACGGCATCGAAGTGCGGGCCGTCGCCATCGACGTCCCCGAGACCTGCTCCGTGGAGACCGTGCACGACGCGGTGGCCGCTGTGCTCGAGCAGCATCCGATGTTGTGGGTGCGGGTGGAGTACGGCGACGACGGCACGCCCGTGCTGCGCATTCCGGCCGCCGCCGAACGCACCGGCGAGGCGTTCCGCAGGCTGGATCCGCAGCGCGGCGAGACGTCGCTGCCC
Source organism: Nocardia sp. NPDC003726 (assembly GCF_053586955.1). Taxonomy (NCBI): domain Bacteria; kingdom Bacillati; phylum Actinomycetota; class Actinomycetes; order Mycobacteriales; family Nocardiaceae; genus Nocardia; species Nocardia sp. NPDC003726. The sequence goes on from NZ_JBSFNF010000013.1 coordinate 5,340, forward strand.
ATCGACGACGTGGTGCAGGCGGCCGCGGCCGCCCTCGACCCGGAGCAGGGCCGCAATATCTACTTCGTGCTCACCGGCGGTCCCGAGGCCCGCTCCACGCTGATCGTGGTGGCCAGCAGCCTCGTCGTCGACGACGTCTCCTGGCGCGCGGTCGTCGACCAGCTGACCGCGGGATGGGAGCGGTCGCGCCACGCCGCGCCCGCGAGCGCCGAATCCGGCCTGGGCGTGCTCATCCGCGCCCTCTCGGCGAAGGCGCACGATCCGGCCACCGTCGCCGAAATGGATTGGTGGCGGCTGGCGCTCGGCTCCGTCCCGGAGGGCGCGGGAACCGAGGGACGTGATCTGCGCGCCCGCAGCCGGGTGTCGCTCACCATCACCGCCGAGGGCGCGGCGGCGGTCGCCGCGGCGGCCGAGGCCTACCACGCCGGAGTGGACGACATCCTGCTCACCGCGCTGGCGCTGGCGCTGCAGACCTCCGCGGGCGAGACCGTCACGCGCGCCATCGGTTCGGTCGTCCGGCTGTGCGCCGACGGTCGCGCGGCCACCGACGCCGACGCGGCGAGCACGGTGGGCGGCTTCGTCACCGAATATCCGCTTCCGTTGCGCTTGAGCCGGATCGACATCGAGGAGGCCCTGATCGGCGGACCCGCGGCGGGCGCCGCGATCGCGCAGATCAAGGAACTGCGGCGATCGGTGCCGTCGCGCGGCGTCGGCTACGGCCTGCTGCGCCACCTCAATGCCGGGACCGCCGCCGAACTGCGCCGCCTCGGCCGCGGCCGGTTCGCGCTGCGCTACCGGGATCTGCGTCCGGCGCGGGTGCACACCGACATCCCGTCCGACGACCTGCTGCTGGTGCTGACCGTCGACGCCACCGACGACGGCCTGCTCGCCCGGTTCGACTTCGCCGCCGCCGCATTCCGCGGCGAGGACGCGAAGACCTTCGCCGAGCACTGGATTCGGGCGCTCGGCGGCCTCGCCGAACACGGCCTGCGCCCGGACGCGGGCGGCTACACCCCCTCGGACTTCCCGCTGGTGCGGCTCAAACAGCCCGACATCGACCGGTTCACCCGCGCCTACCCCGACCTGTCCGACGCCTGGCCGCTCACCCCGCTGCAATCGGGCATGCTGTTCCACGCCCTGCTCGCGGAGCACTCGGTGGACGTCTACACCACCCAGTTCATGCTCGATCTCGGCGGCGCGGTGGACGCGCGCCGGATGCACGCGGCCGCGCAGGCGGTGCTGGACCGGCACGACAACCTGCGCGTGGCCTTCGCCGACGACAGCGAGGGCAAGCCCGTGCAGATCGTGCAGGACGCGCTGGAGGTACCGTGGCGGCTGATCGATCTGAGCCATCTGGAACCCGCCGCGGCGGGAACCGAACTGGAGCGGATCAAAGCGGCGGATCTGGCCGACCACTTCGACATGCGGACCGCGCCGCTGCTGCGGTTCGCGCTGATCCGTTCCGCCGCGGCCCGCTACCACCTGCTGGTGACCAGCCACCACATCCTCGTCGACGGCTGGTCCATGCCGCTGTTGATGAAGGATCTGCTCACCCTGTACGCGTTCGGCGCCGATTCCAGGCGCCTGCCCCCGGCGCGGTCCTACCGCGACTACCTGGCCTGGCTGGTGGCGCAGGACACGGAGGCGGCCCGTTCCGCGTGGCGCGCCGCTCTGGCCGGTGTCACCGAGCCGACGCCGCTGGCTCCGGTCGATCCCGGCCGCGAGATCGCCTCCGGTGTGGGCGAGGTCGGTTTCGAGCTGTCCCCGGCCGACACCACCGCGCTGACCCGGCTCGCGTCCGGGCTCGGCGTCACGGTGAACACCGTGGTACAGGCCGCATGGGGACTGCTGATCGGCCGCACCGTCGACCGTGACGACGTGGTCTTCGGCGCCACCGTGTCCGGCAGGCCGCCGCAGCTGGACGGCGTCGAGGCGATGGTCGGCCTGTTCCTCAACGCGATCCCGGTGCGGGTGCGGCTCGACCCGGCCGGCACGCTCGCCGGGCTGCTGCGGCAGCTGCAGGCCGAGCAAGCCGCGCTGCTGGACTACCACTACCTGGGGCTGAGCGACATCCAGGAAGCCGTGGGTATCGAGGGGCTGTTCGACTCCCTGGTCGTGTTCGAGTCGTTCCCGGTGGACCGCGAGGGCTTGGACCGGGCAGGCGCCATCGACGGTATGAACGTCACCGGCGTGGGCGCGGTCAACGGCACCCATTACCCGTTCACGGTGATGGTGGTGCTGGACAACCAGTTGCGCGTCTCGGTGAAGTACCTGCGCGACGTGGCCGGCGAACCGGCGGCGCTCGCGCTCGCCCAGCGGCTCTCGGCGCTGATCGGCCGCTTCGTGACCACCCCGCAGGCGCGGATCGGCGAGATCGACGTGCTGCTGGACGACGAGCGCGCCGAACTGGCCGCGCGCAACGCCACCGACAGGCCGGAACTGCTCGACGGCGCGACCTTGCCCGCCCTGTTCGCCGCGCAGGTGGCGCGCACGCCGGACGCGCCCGCGGTGCGCTTCGGCGACACCACGCTGAGCTACGCCGAACTCGACTCGCGCGCGCGGTCCATGGCCGTGGAGCTGATGCGCTGGGGCGTCGGCCCGGAGACGCTGGTGGCCGTGGCCATGCGGCGGGGCATCGACCTGGTCGTGGCGATCCACGCGGTGCTGCGAGCCGGTGGCGGTTACGTCCCGATCGACCCGGACCACCCGGCCGAACGCAACGAGTACGTCCTCGGCAGCACCGCTCCCATCTGTGTCCTGACCACCACCGCGGACGCGTTCGACACCGCGACCGGTGTGCCGGTGATCGCGGTGGACACGCTGTATCTGCCGTCGTACGAAGACCCGTGGCCGCAGGAGGACGTGCATCCGGACACCGTCGCCTACGTCATCCACACCTCCGGCTCCACCGGCAGGCCCAAGGGCGTGATGATCACGCACCGGCAGATGGTGAACCAGTTCCGCTGGGCGCAGTCGGCCTACCCGCACGACGGCCGCGACGTCGTGCTGCACAAGACGCCGATCACCTTCGACATCTCCGCCTGGGAGTTGTTGTGGCCGTTGCACACCGGGGCCTCGATCGTGATCGCCGCGCCCGACGGACATCGCGACCCGGCCTATCTGGCCCGCGTGATCGTCGAGAACGCCGTGACCACCGTGCATTTCGTGCCGTCGATGCTGGACGCGTTCTTGGACCCGGTCGCCAACGCGACCGTGGAGTATCCGTCGCTGCGCCGGGTGTTCGCCGCGGGCGAGGCGCTGTCGGGGGAGACCGCGGCGCGGTTCGCCGCGACCGTGCCGGACGCGGAGCTGGTCAATTGGTACGGTCCCGCCGAGGCCACCGTGGTCACCGGTCATCCCGTGCGCGACAACGCCGCGGTGGCGGTTCCGATCGGGGTGCCCGTGGCCAACACCCGGGTGCACGTGCTCGACCGGCAGTTGTTACCGGTGCCGCCGGGTGCTCCAGGGGAGCTGTATGTCGCGGGCGTGCAATTGGCGCGTGGCTATCTCGGGGCCCCGGCCATGACCGCCGAGCGTTTCGTCGCCCACGCGGGCGGCGCGCGGCTGTATCGCACCGGGGACATCGTGCGCTGGCGCGACGGCGTACTGGAATACCTGGGCCGCGGCGACTTCCAGGTCAAGCTGCGCGGCCAGCGCGTCGAACTCGGGGAGATCGAGGCCGTGCTGGCGCGTCATCCGCAGGTGCGGCACGCCGCGGTCGCGGTGGTGCGTGGCGGCTCCGGCGACCGGCTGGCCGCCTACGTCGTCGTCGCGCCGGGGCAGACCCTGGACGAAGCCGCGCTGCTGCAGCACGCCCGCGCCGCGCTGCCGTCGTCCATGGTGCCCTCGGCGGTCGTCACGCTCGCCGAGCTTCCGCTCAACGCCAGCGGCAAACTCGACCGCAAGGCGCTGCCGGAACCGCGACTGGTGACGCGTCCGTACCGCGCCCCCGGCACGCCGCTGGAACGGACCGTGCTCGAGGTGTTCGACGAGGTGCTCGACCTCGGCGTCGGGCATCGGGTCGGCATGGACGACGACTTCTTCGAGCTCGGCGGCACCTCGCTGGTCGCAACGCGCGCGGTCAGCAGGCTGCGTACGCTCACCGGCGCGGAGGTGCGGGTGCAGTGGTTCTTCACCGATCCGACCCCGGCGGCGCTGGCGGCCAGGATCATGGCAGCGCTGGCCGACGACCACGACTACGACCAGGACTCCAACGCGGCGCTCGGCGTCCTGCTGCCGATCCGCACCATGGTTCCGCACGACGTGGCCGCCGCCGAGCCGCTGTTCTGCCTGCACCCGATGTACGGGTTGTCCTGGTGCTACGCGGGCCTGGCGCGCTACGTGCCCGCGAGCACGCCGATCTTCGGCCTGCAGTCGCCCGCGCTCACCGAAGAGGGCTACCTGCCGCGGTCGCTGGCCGAGATGGCGCACCGCTACGTGGCCGAGATCCGCGCGGTGCAGCCGCACGGGCCCTACCGCCTGCTCGGCTGGTCGCTCGGCGGTGTCCTGGCGCACGCGGTGGCGACCGAGTTGCAGGCCGCGGGCGAGCAGATCGGCCTGCTGACCATGCTCGACAGCCACCCCGACATCGACGTCACGGACTTCAGGGCGGCGATCCGCGAGGCGCTGGCCGAACTCGGCATCGGCGCCGACGCCCTGCTGCCCGGCGAGGGCGACATCCACGATCTGAGCGAGGACGCGCTGGCCGCGCTGCACGCCACCATTCCGCCGGACATGGCGGTGCTCACCCCCGACCGGGTGCGCCGGATCTACCGCAGCGCGGTGCGCTCGGCCGAGTTGATCGCCGAGCACCGGCCTGCGGTCTTCCGCGGCCGGCTGGACTACTTCAGCGCGGCCGGTCACGACACCGCGGCGGCCGGCTGGCAACCCTACGTCGACGGCCGGGTGGACGATCATCCCGTCGGCGTCTCGCACGATCAGATGACATCGCCCGAAGCGCTGGCCCAGATCGGGCCCCGATTGTCCGAGTTGCTCGATCCCCCGGGGTGGGAAGCGACACGGAACATGGGGCGGTCATGATCGGACCGACACCGTTCGGGCATGATGGGCAACGGTGCGGTAACGAAGTCCACTGTTGTGACGACTACATAGGCCGTATGGTCGGGCGGATGCCTGGACGTCCACCCGGCGCGTGGGGCATGCAGAGCGAATCTCGAGACGAAGCGAAGGTGCGAAATTGATACGTCGACAGAGCCGGCGCGGTGGCCTGCGGGCCGCGGCCGCGATCGCGGCAACCGCGGTGCTCGCGGGAATGATGACCGGTCTCGGCGCGTCCAGCGCGACAGCTGATCCCATCATCGATTCCAAAAGCCTGCTGGCCGACCCGGTCGCCCCGGACGGTTCGCGTATCACCAAGGCCGAGTACAAGGACGCGCGCAGCATCCGGCTGTACGTGTACTCGGCGGCCATGGACGAGAAGGTCATCATCGACGTCCAGCGCCCGGCCGACGCCTCCGTGCCGCGTCCGACGCTGTACCTGCTCAACGGCGCGGGTGGCGGCGAGGACGAAGCCTCGTGGCAGGCGAAGACCGACGCGCTGCAGTTCCTGTCGGACAAGAACGTCAACGTGATCCAGCCGATCGGCGGCAAGTGGAGCTACTACACCGACTGGATCAAGGACGACCCGGTGCTCGGCCGCAACAAGTGGAAGACCTTCTTCACCGAGGAGTTGCCCCCGCTGGTCGACGGCGCGCTCGGCACCAACGGCGTGAACGCCATCGCCGGCCTCTCCACTTCGGGCACCACGGTGCTGGCGCTGCCGATCGCGAAGAAGGGCCTGTACAAGGCCGCCGCGGCCTACAGCGGCTGCGCGCAGACCAGTGACCCGGTCGGCTCCGAGTTCGTCAAGCTGACCGTCGAGACCTGGGGCGGCGGCGACACCGACAACATGTGGGGTCCGGAAGGCTCGCCGGAGTGGGTGGCCAACGACCCGTACGTGAACGCCGAGGGGCTGCGGGGGCTCGACCTCTACATCTCCACCGGCAACGGCCTGCCCGGTCAGTACGACACGCTCAACGGTCAGTACGCCCTTCCCGGCGCCTACGGTCTGGCCAACCAGATCATCATCGGCGGCGTGATCGAGGCCGGCACCAACTACTGCACGCACAACCTGAAGAACCGGCTGGACGAGCTGGGTATCCCGGCTACTTACAACTTCCGCGACTCGGGCACCCACTCGTGGGGCTATTGGCGCGACGAGTTCCAGCGGTCGTGGCCCGTGCTCGCGAAGGGTCTCGGTATCTGATCGACTGAGCCGGGACGCCCGGTCCGCTTCCACCGACCGCCTGGTCTCCGCAGTCGCGGGGACCAGGCGGTCGTCTTTGTGGGGTAACCGTCACAAAAAGTTCGGGAGGCCGTAAAATTCAGTTCGTGGGTATTACGCTGGCCGAGTCGACCAAGTCCGCCACCGAGCGCGCGCGTGCCGCGACGGTCCTGCTGGGACCGGCGTTCGTGGCGGCCATCGCGTACGTCGATCCCGGGAACGTCGCGTCGAATATCAGTGCGGGCGCGCAGTTCGGCTACCTCCTGGTCTGGGTCATCGTCCTGGCCAACGTGATGGCGGGGCTGGTGCAGTTCCTCTCGGCCAAGCTCGGCCTGGTCACCGGGTGGTCGCTGCCGGAAGCGGTGCGCGCGAAGGCGAGCGGCCCGGTCCGGCTGGCGTACTGGGGTCAGGCGGAGACGGTCGCGATCGCCACCGACCTGGCCGAGGTGGTCGGCGGCGCCATCGCGCTGCATCTGCTGTTCGGCTTGCCCCTGCTGGTGGGCGGGGTCATCACCGGCGCGGTCTCGATGGGCCTGCTGCTGGTGCAGGACCGCCGTGGCCAGCAACCGTTCGAGCGCGTGATCACCGGGATGCTCGCGATCATCGCGATCGGATTTTTGGCCAGCGTGGTCATCGCCCCGCCGTCGGCCGCCGACGCGGCAAGCGGGCTCCTGCCGCGCTTCCAGGGCACCGAGAGCGTCCTGCTCGCCGCCGCCATGATCGGCGCCACGGTCATGCCGCACGCGGTCTACCTGCACTCCGGCCTGGCCCGCGACCGGCACGGGCAACCGGAGGCCGGGCCGCTGCGCGCCAGGCTGCTGCGGATCACCAAGGTCGACGTGGGGCTGGCCATGATCTTGGCGGGCACGGTGAACCTGGCCATGCTGCTGATGGCCGCCAACACCCTGCGCGGGCGAGACGTCGAAACCATCGAGGACGCGCACGCGGCCGTCGGCGACGTGCTCGGCCCGGCCGCCGCGCTGCTGCTCGCGATCGGCCTGCTGGCCTCCGGTCTGGCCTCCACGTCGGTCGGCGCCTACGCGGGCGCGATGATCATGCAGGGCCTGCTGCACAAGCGGATTCCGCTGATCGCGCGCAGGCTGATCACGTTGATCCCGGCCATCGCGGTCCTGGCGCTGGGCATCGACCCGACCCGCGCGCTGATCATCTCCCAGGTGGTGCTGTCGTTCGGCATCCCGTTCGCGCTGATCCCCCTGGTGCGCTTCACCAGTGACCGCACGCTGATGGGCGCGGACGTCAACCATCGCCTGACCACCGCGCTGGCCTGGGCGGTCGCCGCGATCATCTCCGTGCTCAACGCCGCCCTGATCTATCTCACCGTCACCGGGCGGTAGCCCGCCCGGTGCGGCGCGCCGGTCAGACCCAGTTCTCGATCCAGTACTTCCAGATCCGCGGCGCGTAGGCCTCCAGCGGCGGCACCCTGATGTCGGTGCCGGCCAAGGCCGCGCTGGTGTGCCTGCAATCGAACCAGCAGGCGAATTCGCTGTGCTCCAGCACGTCCAGCGGCACGCCGACCCGGGGCAGCAGCCAGTTCACGCCGGGGACCCGCAACATCATGTCCAGGGTGCGTTTTGGCATCACCTCGACCAGGTGTGGCGCCCCCGCCTCGTCGGCGAACAGGTTCAGCGCGTCGACCGCGCTCTGCCTGCGCGGATCCACCAGGTGATAGGCGATCTTGTCAGAGCCGGGGCGATGCGCGATGTGATCGAGGGCGCGGGCCACGAAATCCACCGGCACCATGTTTGTCTCGCCCAGTTTGGGCACCAGCACCGGCAGCAGCCTCGGCAGTTGCGCGCCCATGCGCAGCAGGCGGAAGAAGTAGTACGGGCCGTCGATCCGATCGATCTCGCCGGTCCTGGAATGCCCGATCACGATCGATGGCCGGTAGATGCGCCAGCGCAGCGACGATTCCCGCACCATCCGCTCGGCCTCGAACTGCGCGCGCTGCATCGGGGTGGCCAGCGTCTGGCCGTGATCGAACATGTCCTCGGTGAACAGCCCTTCGCTGGACCCGGCCACCTCTACGGTCGAGACGTGGTGCAGCAGGCCGACGCCAAGTTCCTCGGCGACGTCGACCAGGTTCCTGGTCCCGCCGCCGCGCTCGGTCAGGTCGTAGCCCGCGGCCAGATGGAAGACGTGCTCGATGGCGCCGCGATGCCGGGCCAGCCAGGTCGGATCGATGCCGAGCCCCGGGGCGCCGAGATCGCCGCGTACCAGGCGGACGCGGTCGCCGCCGGCCCATTCCCGCGCGCAGCAGGCGAACCGGTCGGCCGAGGCATCGCCCGGCCGCACCAGCACGTGGATGTCACCCTCGCGTTTCAGGAGCTCAGGGATGAGAAAGCGACCGATGAACCCAGTTGCCCCGGTAACCAGGTAAGTCATAGCCGATGAACATAGTCGCCTGCCGGTCGCTACGTTCCGGCGGGCCGATCAGTCGGCGAAGACGGCCTTGCGCTTGGTGAGCATCGCGGTGGCGCCCTCGATGAAATCGGGGGAGCGCAGCAGCTCGGTCTGCCCCGCCTTCTCGGCGGCCAGCGCCGCGTCCAGCGAGGTCAGCGTGGCCTGGTTCAGCGCCTGCTTGGTGAGCTCGAGCGCGCGGCGCGGACCCGTGGCGATCTTCTCGACCCCGGCCTCGACCGCGGCGTCGAGTTCGGCGTCGGGGACGACGGCGGTGAACAGACCGGCGGCCGCGGCTTCCCTGGCGGGCAGCCGTTCGCCGAGCAGCGCCATCCGCGCCGCCAGCGGGCGGCCCGCGGCCGCGGCGACCAGCGCGGCCGCCCCGCCGTCGGGCATCAGGCCGATGTTGATGAAGGCCAGCAGCAGGTAGGAGTCCTCGCTGGCGTAGACAAGGTCGGCGGCCAGCGCGATGCCGACGCCGACGCCCGCCGCGGCGCCACGGATCCGCGCGATCACCGGGACCGGCGCGTCGACGATGGCGCGCACCAGCCGGTTCGCCGCGTCCATCACCATGTCCGAGGTGATGCCACGCTGCGCCTCGTCCGCGCTCGCGGACAGATCGGCGCCGGTGCAGAAATCGCCGCCTTCGCCGGTCAGTACGATCGCCCGCACCGCGCGATCGTCCGCCGCCGCGTGGAAGGCGTCCCCGAGCGCGACCATGGTGTCGTAGTCGATGGCGTTCTTCCGCTTGGGGTTGGTGATCGTGATCCGCAGCACCTTGCCGTCCTGGACCGCGGTGAACTTCGCGGCGGAGGGCGCGGCCGGGGCCGCGGAATCGTTGTTGCTCACGTTTGCTCCTAAGCTGCAATTCGGCGGGCGCCAGGCCGTGAATAGTGGTTAACTTTGCGAATTGTGGTTAACTTAGGGTCCAGTGACGGGCGCTGTCAACCAGCGCCGCCGGAGAACGGAGAGGTGCATGGTCGCGGATCGCAGCGAGATCGATCTCGCTCCCGCGCGCCCCGAACCGGGCAGGCGGGCGGGCGCGCCTTCGGTGCGCCGCCGTCCGAAGGACCGCAAGGTGCAGATCATCCGGGCCGCCGCACGCGCGTTCAGCGAACGCGGGTACTACCCGGTCGGCGTCGATGAGATCGCCGCGGAGGTCGGCATCTCCGGTCCCGCCCTCTACCGGCATTTCACGAACAAATACGCGCTGCTGGTCGCCGCGGCGGAGGAAGGCGCGCGACACCTGCTCAGCGTCGCGGAGGGAGCCGACGACGCGCGGCTGGACCCGCAGCGGCGCGCGGACGCGCTGATTCGCGCGATCAGCGAGCACACCGTCGAGATCCGCCGCGAGGCCGGGCTCTACCGCTGGGAGCGGCGCTATCTCGAGCGGGACGATCGCGTCCGGATCAAGAAGATCTACGACGACCTGAACAACACCCTCGCGGCGCCGATCGCGCTGCTGCGCCCCGAGGCGCCGCCCGCGGACGTGGCGATGCTGGCCGCGGGCGTGCTCAGCGCGATCGCCAGCATCGCCGCGCACCGCACCGCGCTGTCGAGCGCCCGGCTGCTTCCGCTGCTGCATCAGATGTCCTGGGCCATCCTGCGCACCGACCTGCCTCCCGCGCCGGCGGAACCCGATCCAGGGCCGCCCGTTCGCGGCATCCCGGTGACCTCCAAGCGCGAACAGTTGCTCACCGAGGCCATCCGGATCTTCGGCAGGCAGGGCTACCACGAGGCGAGCATCGAGGAGATCGGCGCCGCGGTCGGCATCAACGCCTCCAGCGTGTACCGGTACTTCGCGAGCAAGGCCGACCTGCTCGCCGCGGCCTTCCACCGCACCGGCGACCGGCTGGCCATCGCGATCACCGAGGCGCTGGCCGAAGCGACGAGCCGGGCGGACGCCGCGCGGAATGTGGCCGAGCGCTACGCCAAGCTGAGTTTCGCCATGCCCGAGATCATGGCGGTGTACTACGCCGAGTTCGGCAATCTGCCGCAGGCCGAGCAGCACAAGCTGCGCGCCATCCAGCGGCAGAACGTGCTGGAGTGGGCCAACCTGCTCGACGGCGACCCGGTGGAAGCGCGTTTCCGGGTGCACGCCGCCATCAGCCAGGTGATCGATGTGGGCAGACTGATCCGATTCGATTCCCGGCCAGCGCAATTGGCCCGGGTGACCGCGCTCATGGACGCGGTGCTGCTCGCCGAACAGGCAGAGCCGCACAACCACCGCGATTGACCCCGCACCTCGCAACCCGTGACCGAACTCCGAGGCTGCCGCAGACCTATGCGGTCCTTGTCGACAACGTCCTCTGGCCGCCGACTCAACTCATCGGGTTGGCCACGGGAGGGCAGGCAAGCGTCGGCGGGACCAACAACTACAACTCACACACCGCGCTGAAAGCATTGAACGAGTTGGGCTTCGCCACGTTCGAGCGGGTGGAATACGACGCGCACGGGGCCGTAGTAGTCCGCGAAAGCCGGAAGCGCGCCTAGCCCTGCGCTCAGGGGCGGCGGCCGTGCCGGATGCGGAAGATCGTCCTGGCCAGGCGGAGGTGGCGTGGGTGCCGATCGAACGTGGACAGGTTCACCGGCGCCTGGTACCGCTTGCGGGTGATGGCCAGGGTCCGGCTGAACTCGCGCAGCCCCTGGTCGCCGTGGCTGTGGCCCTGGCCGTATTCGCCCACGCCGCCGAAGGGCAGCGCGGGGATGCCCGCGTAGGCGGTCGAGGAGTTGATGGTCACCACACCGACGCGCAGTTGCTCGGCGAACGCTTCGATCTCGTGCACGTCCCTGGTGAACACCGACACCGCGACGTCGGTGCCCACCGCGTTGATCCGCTCGGCGGCCTCGTCCATGCTCGCCACCTTGTTCACGATCAGCACCGGGCCGATGCCCTCGCCGGTGATCGCGATGCTCTCCTCGGGCACCTCGGCCAGCACGATCGGCTCGATGTAGGGATCGCGGATGGAGTCGAGCCCGCCGACCACCGCGCGGCCGCCGCGCGCCACCGCGTCGCGCACCTGCCTGCGCACCACCTCGACCTGTGACTCCATGATCATCGGGCCGTAGGACGCCTTCCGGTCCGCGCCCGGCCGCAGCTTGCGCGCCTGGTCCGCGACCAGGTCCAGGAAGCGGTCGTAGACCGACTGGGCGACGTAGGCGCGCTGGATGCCGGTGGCGTTCTGCCCGGCGTTGGCCATCGCGCCGAACACGGCGGCTTCGGCGGCGTCGTCCAGCTTGGCGTCGACGTGCACGACCATGCTGCCCTTGCCGCTGCGCTCGACGACGACCGGCGTCATGGTCTGCGCGCACACCGAGATCACCTCGCGCGCGCCCGCCTCGGAACCGGCGTAGGCGATCTTGTCGAGCTTCGCCCGGCACAGCGCGGTCCCGGTGGCCTTGTCTCCCGTGACAACTTGCAGCACCGGCTGGTTCGGCGCGAGCCGCGACCAGCTGTCGGCCAGCCACACGCCGACGCCGGTGGTCAGCTCGTGCGGCTTGAACACCACGGCGTTGCCCGCCGCCATCGCATAGGCGATCGAACCCATCGGGGTGAATACCGGGTTGTTCCACGGGCCGAGCACTCCGACGACGCCCAGCGGCAGATAACCGACCGAGGCGCGCTGATTGCGGGTGAGCCAGTTGGAACCGATGCGCCGCCTGCCCAGCGCGCGACCCGCGTTGCGCGCGGCCCAGTCCAGGTCCTCCACCGCGAGCATCACCTCGATCGCGGCGTCGGCCACCGGCTTGCCGGTCTCCTCGCACAGTAGGGTGACCAATTCGCCGGAGCGCCGGGCGATCTCGCGTTTCCAGTCCAGCAGCCACCGCTTGCGACTGCTGAATCCGAGTTCGGCCCACCACTTTTCGGCGGATCGGGCCGCGCGCACCGCGCGATTCAGTTCGCTCGCGCTCATCACGGCGTAGTTGCCCACGACCTCGCCGGTGCGCGGATCATAGGACGTCAGGACGTTCGCAGGGCCCGTTCCGCCCGGACGCGCCGCCAACCGTGACTGCGCGGACTCGGCCATGATCACCTCTCGCAGTGTCGAAACCAGCCTGCGGACCGCTGAGTGGGGCCACAGCCGCGGACGAGTGAGTGTTTTCCCCCGCAAAGCAGACTATGGTCTCGCGCAGCGGACCGACAAGGCTCGGCCGCGGCTCGGCGTCCGTACCGGATCGCGCTCACCAGCGCCGATTCTTCGCCTGGCGAACGGGCAGCGAGAAATGTGAGTAAGGACACAATGGGCGTGCCTCGGTGCGGGTACCTCACGCGATGCGGAAGTCCGGGCGATCGGGCCGGTAACATCACGCCGAGCGCGACGGATCACCAATCCGAGCGTGCGCCTGCGCTCTGGGCGACATGGTCGCCGCACCGGCCGATAGTGGAGAGTTGATGCCGAGTTCCAACCAAGCAGATTCGCATGCGAGTGAGCCTGCGGTCCGGGTAGCGGACGTCCGCAAGTCGTTCGGCGATGTGCATGCGCTGCAGGGCGTCAGCTTCGTCGCCGAACGCGCCTCCGTGCTCGGCATCCTAGGGCCCAACGGCGCGGGCAAGACGACCATGGTGAAGGTGCTGTCCACGCTGCTGCGCCCCGATTCGGGCACCGCCGTCGTCGCCGGGCACGACGTGCTGAAGGACCCGGCGGGCGTGCGCCGATCGATCATGATGACCGGTCAGTACGCGGCGCTGGACGAGAACCTCTCCGGCCGGGAGAACCTGGAGCTGTTCGGCAGGCTGATGGGCCTGGGCAAGTCCGCGGCCCGCAAGCGCGCCGACACCCTGCTGGAGGAATTCGATCTGGTGAGTGCGGGCCGCCGCGCCGTGCGCCACTACTCGGGCGGTATGCGCCGCCGCGTGGACATCGCCTGCGGCCTGGTGGTGCGTCCCGAGGTGGTGTTCCTGGACGAGCCGACCACCGGTCTGGACCCGCGCAGCAGGCAGGGCGTCTGGGATCTGGTGACCGCGCTCAAGACCCAGGGCATCACGGTGCTGCTGACCACGCAGTACCTGGAGGAAGCCGACGTGCTCAGCGACAACATCATCGTCATCGACAAGGGCACGGTGATCGCGGAGGGCACCGCCGACGAACTCAAGGAGAAGACCGGCGGCAGCTACTGCGAGGTCGTCCCCCTGGACCAGAAGAAGCTGCGCACCGCCGCCTATGCCCTCGGCGACCTGGTGCCGCCCGCGGTGCTGGCCGACATCGACGGCGGTGACCGGCTGTCCATCCCGGCGCCGGAGGGAGCCGCCACGCTGACCGAGGCGTTGCGCAGGCTCGACAGCGCCGGCGTGGAACTGGCCGACATCGCGCTGCGCCGTCCCTCGCTCGACGACGTGTTCCTGTCCATCACCGGCCACTCGGGCGGGCGAGCGTGACCGCTGCGACCGCCCCGGAGCACGTCCGAGCCGACGTGACCTTGTTCGCCGAGCTGCCCGCGGCGCGGCTGTCGTCGTTCGCGCAGTGGCGCGCGCTGACCGGCCGCATCGTGCGCACCATGGCGACCAAGGGCGAGCTGATCGTCGCCGCGGTCACGCCGCTGATCTTCACCCTCGGCTTCTACCTGCCGTTGCGCTATGTGATGAAGATCCAGGGCGTCGACTACGCCCAGTACGTCATGCCGATCATCGTGTTGCAGACCATGGCCTTCACCATGATGTCGAACGCGCAGCTGGCCGCGTTCGAGGCGATGACCGGCCTGAGCACCCGCCTGCAGACCATGCCGATCGGGACGCTGGTGCCGTTCACCTCGCGCATCTGCGCCGGGCTGGTCCGCTCGGTGACCTCGCTCACCGCCGCGGTGCTGTTCGGGCACCTGATCGGCTTCCGCTTCGTCGCTGGCACCGGCCAGGCCGTGCTGTTCTGCGCGTTCTCCCTCGCGGTCGGCACGGTGCTCGCGATCGGCGCAGACGGGCTCGGCAGTCTGACCAAGAGCCCGGAGTCGCTGAGTCAGGCGCTGACCCTGCCGACGCTGATTTTCGGCATGCTTTCCTGCGGGTTCGTGCCCGAGCGCAACTTCCCGGAATGGATTCGCCCGTTCGTGCGCAATCAGCCGATCTCCCAGTTCTCCTTCGCGTTGCGCGATATGGCGGCCGACGGCGTGACCTGGCAGGTGCTGTGGGTGCCGCTGGTGTGGTTGATCGGGCTGGCGGCGGTGTTCACCCCGTTGGCGATCTGGGCGAGTGTGAGGCGGTCATGAGTTCGGTGGAATCGACCGTGGAGCGCACCGCGCCGCAGGCCGAGCAGGCGGAGGTGCGCGCGAGCGAACCGCTGCCCGTGGTCCGGGCGAAGCCGGAAGGTTCGCTGGTCACCTGGGTGGTGCAGAGCCTGATCCAGTGCAAGCGGCTGCTGCTGGTCTGGGCGCGTGATCCGGCGACGACCATCCAGACGCTGGTGTATCCCGCGCTCACCTTGGTGATGTTCTACATCGTGCTGAACAAGCCCGTCTCCGGTGCGACCGGGATGCCCGCCGTGTACGGGACGGTCCCGTTGCTGACGCTGGTCGCGGCGATGTCCGGCGCGGTGGTCAGCGCACTCGGCTTCAAGACCGAGAAGATGACCGGATTGCTCGGCCGGTTCTGGACGATGCCGGTGCACCGCGCGGCGGGCTTCACCGGCCGGTTGCTCGCCGAGGCCATCCGGGTCCTGGTGACCACGGTGTTCGTCGTCGCCGTCGGTCTGCTGCTCGGCTTCCGATTCGAGCAGGGTCCGCTCGCGGGGCTGGCGCTGATCGGCATCCCGGTGCTGTTCGGGGTGGCGTTCGCCGTGCTGGTCACCGCGCTGGCCACCGTGTCCGAGGGCGTCATGCTGGTGAACATCATCGGCATGATCAGCACGCTGCTGATGTTCTTCAACTCGGGTTTCGTTCCGGTCTTCGCCTACCCGATCTGGTTGCAGGACGTGGTGGCGCATCAGCCGATGAGTTGCGCGATCGACGCGATGCGCGGGTTGTCCTACGGCGGCGCGGTCGCCGACCCGCTGCTCGAGACGCTGGCTTGGACGATCGGGATGATCGTCGTCTTCGCCTACCCCGCGATCAGGGGTTACCGGCGGGCCGCGGAGACGGGGCCGTAACCACCCACGTCGCCGTCCGCCGGGTCAGCCAATCCGGCGCACGACGTCTTCCCGCGGTTCGGCGAAGTCGTAGTCCAGCCAGCGGTCGCGGTTGGTCCAGCCGACCAGGTCGTAGCGCCAGCGGAACGGCCAGGTGTGCGCGACCGTGTTGAACAGCACCGCGCCGAGCGCCGCGTAGTCGTCGTGGGCGGACAGCAGAGCGCGCTGACCGCGCGGTGACGCGCTGAAGAACGCGTCGAACATGGCGACGGACTGCTCGGCGGTGAGCCTGCCGAGGCCGTAGAGGCCGCGCATCCGCATCCAATACACCAGTCGCGCGCGCGGCGGCCAGAGCGCGGCGATCGGGTCGCGGCCTTCCATCAGCGCGGCGACCGCGGTGTCCACCAGCGCCAACGAGTCGGCGACGCTGTAGCCGGTGCACGGGTGCATCATGCCGCCGCGCGAACCGAACGGAATCGCGCGCGCCTCGCCTCTGCGCGGCGGCGGCTGGTCCAGCGGGTAGTGCGCCGCCTCGCTCGGTTCGGCGCCGTTGAGCCGGATGCCGTGCGCGGCCAGCCGCGCGAGCGTGCGTTTACGCAGTTCGTGCTGCGGCATGCCGCCCCGGAGACCGAGGCTGGTCTCCTCGAAGATCACCGTGCCGTCGCCGAGCGGCACCGCGTAGAGGAACGACGGCGGCTCGTCCGGGCCCGCGCCGTTCTCCGGCCGCCAGTCCAGCAGCAAGCCCTCGCCCTCGGTGATCATCGGGGCGGCGGTCTCGGCGTCGACGAAGATGCCGTGCGCGCTCGCCGCCCTGCGGCGTCCCAGCGAGGGCAGCCCACGGGCGTCGAACACCGTCGCCGCCCGGTGCACCGCGCCGTCGGCGAGTTCGACCTCGTGCGCGTCCACCCGCGTGGCGCGGCCCGCGACGACGGTGGCGTCATCGAGCGGCAGCGCCGCCCGCAGGCCCGGTTTGGACAGCACGCAGTAGGGACGCTCGATGCGATGCTCGGTCTTCGTCCATACCGTCGGCGCCGGGATGGTCGTCGCGATCGCCGTGGCGGGCAGCCATCGCGGCAGCTCGTCCACCCAACAGGAGAAGGTGGGCGGCCACAGCCGTTCCGGGCGTGGGTCGATCGCGGACACCGACAGCCCGGCGTTCATGGCGCGGTGCGCGAGCGCCCGCCCGGTGGGACCGAGCCCGACCACGCACACATCGACTTCCCGGTCCGCGCTGACACCCATACGGGCATTCAATCCGTTGGGACGACGGCAGCGCAACTATTCCGCGCTCCTGGGCCCAAGGAATCGGGGGCTCGCTATTTCGGGATCGGATCGATATGGAGCAACGATAATTCCGCTTTTCGATGCCTGCCCCCAGAATTGGTGGCCCAGCAACTTCAGTCGTGAATCGGTTCGGGACAGACCCTAGCCTGAGCTCGGAACGCGAGGCGTACCGGGATTCGGGATAAGGGGAGTCATGAGAGGAAGCCACCTCCGCCGGCTGATGTTGTCGGCGGTCGTCGCCGTGGCCGCCGCGTCGGCGATGATTTCGACGCAGGCCACGGCCGCGCCGGCGGAGTCTTCCATTGTTTCCGTGCAGGAGCACAATGCGCGGAGCCTGACATTGACGGTGCATTCCGCCGCGATGGATATCGACATTCCGGTGGAGGTGCAGCGCGCCGCGGACACGAGCGTGCCACGGCCGGTGCTGTATCTGCTGCTCGGCGCGGCCGGTGGCGTCGACGGCTCCACCTGGGCCACGAAGACCGACGCCATGCAATTCCTCGCGGACAAGAACGTGCACGCGGTCACGCCGATCGGCGGCATGTTCAGCTACTACGCGGACTGGGAGAAGGACGACGCCAGACTGGGCCGCCAGAAATGGCGCACCTTCCTGAGCAGCGAACTGCCCCCGCTCATCGACGCGTACCTCGGGACCAGCGGGCGCAACGCGCTCGCGGGCTTCTCGATGTCGGGGACCACGACGCTCGCCCTCGCCGCGACCACGGGCGGGTTGTTCTCCAGCGTCGCGGCCTACAGCGGTTGCGCGCAGACCAGCGATCCGGTCGGCCGCGAGTTCGTCCGGCTCACCGTCGAGGAATGGGGACTGGCGGAGCTGGACAACATGTGGGGTCCCGCCGGCGCACCGCAATGGGCGGCCAATGATCCTTACGTGCAGGCGGAGGGATTGCGCGGAAAATCCATCTACATCGCCAGCGGTAATGGCATGCCCGGCGTCTACGACCGATACGGCGGCAAATACTCGCTGAACGGCCCATGGGGTTTCGCGAATCAACTGGTCGTCGGCGGCGTGATCGAAGCGGCCACCAATTACTGCTCACACAACATGAAAGACCGGCTCGACAGCCTCGGTATCCCCGCGCGCTACAACTTCCGCCCGGAAGGAACTCATTCCTGGGGCTACTGGGAGGACGCGCTGAAGGATTCCTGGCCGACGCTGGCCGCTGGATTGGGAATCTGATCGGTCGGGAATTCGAGATGACTGTTCGTACCAGGGCCGCGCGCGTCGTCGGCCTCATGATGGCCGCGGCCTGCGTGGCGCTGTCCCACGCGCCGAGCGCGGCCGCCGCACCGGAGACACCGGCGCTGGACGGCGCCAACGACTGGACCTGCGAGCCGACACCGGCGCGACCGGAGCCGGTGGTGCTCGTGCACGGCTCCGGCACCGATATCGGCCGCAGCTTCCCGCTGCTCGCCCCCGCCATCCGAGCCGAGGGGCATTGCGTGTTCGCCGCGAACATCGGCGCCGCGCCCGGCGTGGTCGACGCGGTGAGCGGGCAGAGCGGCTCCAGTTCCACCGGCATCGGGCCGATCGGCGCCGCACTGCTGGGCCGCGCGGTCTACGGCGTGGCCGACATCGACCGGATGGCGGGCGAGCTCGCCGAGGTCGTGCGGTCCGTGCGGGAGGCTACGGGCGCGAGCCGGGTGGCGCTGGTCGGCCACTCCACCGGCGGCACCGTGATCCGGCAGTATCTGCGCGCCCGCGGCGGCGATGCGGTGTCCCAGGTGGTGACGCTCGGCACCCCGTATCGCGGCACTACCTGGGGCGGATTGCGCGCCGGCTATCCGGACCTGGCCGCGCTCGGCTTGGGGGACGCGCAGATCGCCGCCCAGGTCTTCGGGACTCCGGGGCAGCAGCAAGTGGTCGGGTCACCGCTGCTGAACCGGCTGAACGCGGGAGGCGAGACCGTGCCGGGTCCCCGGTACACGGCCATCGCCTCCCGCGCCGACCAGGTGATCACGCCGCAGGACACCGCCCTGCTGGCCGCACCCGCCCCCGCCGACCGCAACGTGTGGCTGCAGGACGGATGCCCCGGCGACGCGGCCGACCACAGCGGCATGCTCGAAGACCCGCGCGCCACCGCCGCCGTGCTCTCCGCGCTGGCCGGAGATCGGCGGACGCTGCCCTGCTGAGCGCACCTGCGGCCGGATGAGATCACGAGACGAGATGGAGAACCGCGGTGGCCCTCGGCATCACCTGTAGCGGGCTGCGCCGCGAATACGCCGGCGTCGCGGTGGTCGACGACGTGACGTTCCGTGCCCCCGCGGGCCGGGTCACCGCGGTGGTCGGGCCGAACGGCGCGGGGAAGACGACGCTGCTGTCGATGCTCGCCGGCCAGTTACGGCCGCACCGGGGGCGGCTGCGCGTGGAGGACGCGGATCCGAGCGTCGAGCCGTGGGCGGTCCGCGCCAGGGTCGGCTGGGTCCCCGACGTGTACGAGGGCAGCGAGACCTGGTCGGTCGCCGAGGTGGTGGAGTTCTCGGCGAAGGTCGCGGGGCACAGCGGGGACGCGGCCGAGGAACTGGTCGATCGGGCATTGCATCTCGCGCGCTTGGCGGCGTCCTCGGCCACGCCCGTGCTGCGGCTGTCCCGCAGCGAGAAGAAATGGCTCGGCCTGGCCAAAGCGCTCGCCGCCGGTACGACGGCGCTCGTGCTCGACAATCCCATGGCCGACTTGGACGACGACGGCCGTCGCTACCTGGCCGGAATGCTGCGCGCTCTGGCGCGGCAGGACATGACGATCGTCGTCTCGGCTTGCCTGGAAGACGATCTCGCCGGATGCGCCGAGCACATCCTGCGCATCGATCGGGGCCGTGTCGTCGCGGGGTGAACGACCCGCTCCGGCGCAGTAGGAGCCGAAGCGTCGGCGGGACCGGCCGCGCGGGGGTCGCCGGTGACTACTTGGGCGTGACCCAGGTCGTGATATCGGCGTGCACCACTTCCAAGCCGTGCTTGTCGTAGATCGACACCGGCACCACCAGCTCGCGGCCCTCGGTGATGCTCGCGAAGTCGGGAATCTCGGCCAGCTTCGCGACCGCCCGCAGTCCGGTCTCCGCCTTGGCCAGGTACCGCACGTTCATCGCCTTGGGGATCCACCGGTGCGTCGCGGGCACGGTCGCCTCGCTGAGCATGCCCATCGCCACCTCGGCCAGGTTGCACGCCGCGATGGCGTGGAAAGTGCCCAGATGGTTGTGGATGCCGAACCATTTGGGCGAGGTGACCTCGCACAACCCCGGTTCGAGCCGGACCACGTTCGGCAGCACGGTACCGAAGTACGGCACCCTGGCCACCATTCCCAGCGAGAACAGGGCATGTCCCAGCCGGTTGTCCGGCAGCTTCTTCCAGCCGCGATAGGTCACGGTCTCTTTCGTCATGGCGGCTATCTTACTCAGAAGTAAGTTTGTCTCGGGCCCCACTGATTTGAAGTGGCCCACGGGGGTCGTGCATACTGTTCGGGTTGCCTTGCACCGGGCCATGCCTGTTTCTCCGTGAAACTGCTGGTCGGGCAGGGCGAGCAGTACCCATCGTGTACCTCGCCGGGTTTCTGGCGTGGGTACGTCCGGGACAGTGTTCCAGGTCTGAGATACGTTGCGATCCGAGGCCGAGGAATGAGCGGACGGGCGACACGCCCGACCGCGTGGACCGGAGAACCATGACAGATGAACAGCGGCGAGGATCGGGCATGCCCGGTCATGGTCTCCACCGTGTGGGACGTCTTCGTGTGTTCGGGCTGTGCAAATGAGGGTGGTCCAGAGGACTGGTGTAGCCGGGCTTCGGATCACGAAGGAAAGCGGAGAAAAGGACACTTAGCGTGGCGGGACAAAAGATCCGCATCAGGCTCAAGGCCTATGACCACGAGGCGATCGACGCTTCGGCGCGCAAGATCGTGGAGACGGTGACCCGCACCGGGGCACGCGTCGTCGGCCCGGTGCCGTTGCCGACCGAGAAGAACGTGTACTGCGTCATCCGTTCGCCGCACAAGTACAAGGACTCGCGCGAGCACTTCGAGATGCGTACGCACAAGCGCCTTATCGACATCCTCGACCCGACGCCGAAGACGGTGGACGCGCTCATGCGCATCGACCTGCCGGCCAGCGTCGACGTCAACATTCAGTGACGGGGACTCGAGACATGACTGACAACAAGAACAGGCCTGCCGCCGGCATCCTGGGCACCAAGCTCGGCATGACCCAGGTCTTCGACGACAACAACCGTGTCGTGCCCGTGACCGTCATCAAGGCCGGGCCGAACGTCGTCACCCAGATCCGCACCGTGGAGCGCGACGGCTACAGCGCCGTCCAGGTCGCCTTCGGCGCCATCGACCCGCGCAAGGTGACCAAGCCGGTCTCCGGTCAGTTCACCAAGGCCGGGGTCACCCCGCGCCGCCACGTCGCCGAGATCCGCGTCGCGGACGCCTCCACCTTCGAGGTCGGCCAGGAGATCAACGCCGACGTGTTCGAAGAGGGCACCTACGTCGACGTCACCGGCACCAGCAAGGGCAAGGGCTTCGCGGGCACCATGAAGCGCCACGGCTTCCGTGGCCAGGGCGCCTCGCACGGTGCGCAGGCCGTGCACCGCCGTCCGGGTTCGATCGGTGGCTGCGCCACTCCCGGCCGCGTGTTCAAGGGCATGCGCATGTCGGGCCGGATGGGTAACGACCGGGTCACCACGCAGAACCTGTCGGTGCACAAGGTGGACGCCGAGAACGGCCTGCTGCTGATCAAGGGAGCGATCCCGGGTCGCAAGGGCGGCGTCGTGATCGTCAAGAGCGCCGTGAAGGGTGGTGCGCACGCATGACGAGCCTCGAGAAGAAGGCCAACCTGACGCTGCCGGTCAAGGAGATCGGCGGCAAGACCAACGGCACCGTCGACCTCCCCGCGGAGATCTTCGACGTGACCGCCAACATCGCGCTGATGCACCAGGTCGTCGTGGCCCAGCAGGCCGCGGCCCGCCAGGGCACGCACGCGACGAAGACCCGTGGCCAGGTCTCCGGCGGCGGCAAGAAGCCGTACCGGCAGAAGGGCACCGGTCGCGCCCGCCAGGGTTCGACCCGCGCGCCGCAGTTCACCGGCGGTGGCACCGTGCACGGCCCGCAGCCGCGCGACTACACCCAGCGCCTGCCCAAGAAGATGAAGGCCGCCGCCCTGCGTGGCGCCCTGTCCGACCGGGCGCGCAACGAGCGCATCCACGTGATCACCGAACTGGTGGCCGGGCAGACCCCGTCCACCAAGACCGCCAAGAGCTTCCTGGCCGAGCTGTCGGACCGCAAGAAGTTCCTGGTCGTGGTGGGCCGCGAGGACGTCGCCGCGTGGAAGAGCGTGGCGAACCTGCAGAACGTGCACCCGATCGCTCCCGACCAGCTCAACACCTACGACGTGCTCAACAGCGACGACGTGGTGTTCAGCGTCGAGGCGCTCAACGCGTTCGTGCACGGCCCCGCGGAGTCTCCGCAAGACACTGCGGCGATTGCACAGGAGGAGAGCAAGTGACCACCATCGCCGACCCCCGCGACATTCTGCTGGCGCCGGTCATCTCCGAGAAGTCCTACGGACTGATCGAGGAAGGCACCTACACCTTCCTGGTGCACCCGGACTCGAACAAGACGCAGATCAAGATCGCCGTGGAGAAGGTCTTCGGTGTGAAGGTGACCAGCGTCAACACCGCCAACCGTCAGGGCAAGCGCAAGCGGACCCGCTTCGGTTACGGCAAGCGCAAGAACACCAAGCGCGCGCTCGTGACCATCTCGGCCGACAGCAAGCCCATCGAGATCTTCGGAGGCCCGGTCGCGTAAGCGCCCGGGAGTCCAGAAAGCAGAGAAGAACTCATGGCAATCCGTAAGTACAAGCCGACTACGCCGGGCCGTCGCGGCTCCAGCGTCTCGGACTTCGCCGAGATCACCCGGTCGACCCCGGAGAAGTCGCTGCTGCGCCCGCTGACCAAGTCCGGCGGCCGCAACGCCCACGGCCGGATCACCACCCGGCACCGCGGTGGCGGGCACAAGCGCGCCTACCGCCTGATCGACTTCCGTCGCCTGGACAAGGACGGGATCCCGGCCAAGGTCGCGCACATCGAGTACGACCCGAACCGCACCGCCAACATCGCGCTGCTGCACTTCGTGGATGGCGAAAAGCGCTACATCATCGCCCCCAAGGGCGTGACGCAGGGCACCCGCATCGAGTCCGGCCCGACGGCCGACATCAAGCCGGGCAACAACCTGCCGCTGCGCAACATCCCGACCGGTACCACCATCCACGCGGTGGAGCTGCGTCCGGGCGGCGGCGCCAAGCTGGCCCGCTCGGCCGGCATGAGCATCCAGCTGCTGGGCAAGGAAGGCCCCTACGCCACGCTGCGTATGCCCTCCGGTGAGATCCGTCGCGTCGACGTGCGCTGCCGCGCCACCGTCGGCGAGGTCGGCAACGCCGAGCAGTCGAACATCAACTGGGGCAAGGCCGGCCGTATGCGCTGGAAGGGCCGCCGCCCCACGGTCCGTGGTGTCGTCATGAACCCGGTCGACCACCCGCATGGTGGTGGTGAGGGCAAGACCTCCGGTGGTCGCCACCCGGTCTCGCCGTGGGGTCAGCCGGAAGGCCGCACCCGCAAGCCCAACCGTCCGAGCGACAAGCTCATCGTCCGCCGTCGCAAGACCGGCAAGAAGCGCTGAAGGAGGAGGTAAGAAATGCCACGCAGCCTCAAGAAAGGCCCGTTCGTCGACGACCACCTCCTGAAGAAGGTGGACGTGCAGAACGAGAAGGGCACCAAGCAGGTCATCAAGACCTGGTCGCGTCGTTCGACCATCATCCCCGATTTCATCGGGCACACGTTCGCGGTGCACGACGGCCGCAAGCACGTGCCGGTGTTCATCTCGGACAACATGGTCGGGCACAAGCTCGGTGAGTTCGCGCCGACCAGGACGTTCAAGAGCCACGTCAAGGAAGACCGGAAGAGCAAGCGGCGATGACGACGACCGAGACTCAGAACCCGACTGCGCGCGCGACCGCCAAGCACGTTCGCGTCACCCCGATGAAGGCACGCCGGGTCGTGGACCTGGTCCGCGGCAAGCGCGTCGAGGATGCCCTCGCCCTGCTGAAGTTCGCGCCCCAGGCCGCGAGCGAGCCGGTCGCCAAGGTCGTCGCCAGCGCCGCGGCCAACGCCGAGAACAACCTCGGCCTGAACCCGGCCACGCTGGTCATCTCGACGGCGTACGTCGACGAGGGCGCCACCCTGAAGCGGTTCCAGCCGCGTGCCCAGGGCCGTGCGTTCCGCATCCGCAAGCGCACCAGCCACATCACCATCGAGGTCGAGAGCATCCCCACCGCCGGTGGAGCCACTCGTAACCGCCGGAAGGGAGGGGCAAAGTAAATGGGACAGAAGATCAACCCCCACGGCTTCCGCCTCGGTATCACCACCGACTGGAAATCGCGTTGGTACGCGGACAAGCAGTACGCGGACTACGTGAAGGAAGACGTCGCGATCCGTAAGCTGCTGGCCACCGGCATGGAGCGGGCCGGCATCGCCAAGGTCGAGATCGAGCGCACCCGTGACCGCGTGCGGGTGGACATCCACACCGCGCGTCCGGGCATCGTGATCGGCCGCCGCGGCGCCGAGGCCGACCGCATCCGCGCCGAGCTGGAGAAGCTCACCGGCAAGCAGGTGCAGCTGAACATCCTCGAGGTGAAGAACCCCGAGTCGGATGCGCAGCTGGTGGCCCAGGCCGTCGCCGAGCAGCTGTCCAACCGTGTGGCGTTCCGTCGCGCGATGCGCAAGGCCATCCAGTCGGCCATGCGTTCGCCGAACGTCAAGGGCATCCGTGTGCAGTGCTCGGGCCGTCTCGGCGGCGCCGAAATGTCGCGCTCGGAGTTCTACCGCGAGGGTCGGGTGCCGCTGCACACGCTGCGCGCCGACATCGACTACGGCCTCTACGAGGCCAAGACCACCTTCGGTCGCATCGGCGTGAAGGTCTGGATCTACAAGGGCGACATCGTCGGTGGCAAGCGTGAGCTCGCCGCCGCTGCCGCCGCGCCCGAGCGTCCGCGCCGGGAGCGGCCGAGCCGCCCGCGTCGGTCCGGTTCGACCGGCACCACGGCGACCAGCACCGAGGCCGGGCGCGCCGCCACCGCGGTGGCCGACGCTCCGGCAGAGACACAGGAGGGCTGACGCATGCTGATGCCTCGCAAGGTGAAGCACCGCAAGCAGCATCACCCGGGCCGTTCCGGTACGGCCAAGGGCGGCACCTCGGTGGCGTTCGGCGATTTCGGCATCCAGGCGCTGGAGCCGGCCTACGTCACCAACCGGCAGATCGAGTCGGCGCGTATCGCGATGACTCGCCACATCCGCCGTGGCGGCAAGATCTGGATCAACATCTACCCGGATCGCCCGCTGACCAAGAAGCCCGCCGAGACCCGTATGGGTTCGGGTAAGGGTTCGCCGGAGTGGTGGGTCGCGAACGTCAAGCCCGGTCGCGTGATGTTCGAGATGAGCTACCCGAACGAGGAGACCGCTCGCGAGGCCCTGCGTCGCGCGATGCACAAGCTCCCGATGAAGTGCAGGATCGTGACCAGGGAGGAGCAGTTCTGATGGCTACCGGAACACCGGCCGCAGAGCTCCGCGAGCTCACCGAAGAGGAGTTGGTGGCCAAGCTGCGCGACTCCAAGGAAGAGCTGTTCAACCTGCGCTTCCAGATGGCGACGGGTCAGCTGGACAACAACCGTCGTCTGCGCGTCGTCCGTCACGAGATCGCGCGCATCTACACGGTCATGCGTGAGCGTGAGCTCGGTCTGGCCACCGGACCCGCTGGCAAGGGAGATGCCGCATGAGCGACAAAGCAGAAGGGCAGCGCGGCACCCGCAAGGTGCGGGTCGGCTACGTTGTCTCGGACAAGATGAACAAGACGATCGTCGTCGAGCTGGAAGACCGTAACCGGCACCCGCTCTACGGCAAGATCATTCGCACCACCTCGAAGGTGAAGGCGCACGACGAGAACGAGATCGCCGGCATCGGCGACCGCGTTCAGCTGATGGAGACCCGTCCGCTGTCGGCCACCAAGCGCTGGCGTCTGGTCGAGGTCCTGGAGAAGGCCAAGTAAGCCTTTCTGCCACGGCGTGAAACCCGAAGGCCCGCTTCCCGTTCCGGGAGGCGGGCCTTCGCCGTGTCCGGAGTGGGTACTGTCGTGTGCGTGTCGCGGGTAGCGATGGGGCGAACCGGCACCGCCGCCTGACCGTATCCGCGACGACTGGCGCCGACGGCCGATGCGGAGGTATGAGCGGTGGGGAACGTGACTCGACCCGGCCGGCCCGATGACCGAGCGCGGCTGCGGGAACATCTGCTGCGGACGCGGATCGCGGGGGATGTCGCGACGCCTCGGGAAGGGAATCTCGCGAACTATCGCAAGATGGTGGACAAGGATCCGGGGTACCAGTTCGGGCTGACGCTGAGGGATTGGACGTTCGCCGAGACCTTGGAGATGATGGCGCGGCTGTGCGGGGTCGCTCCCGATCCTCGCCATGTGCGGGGGCCGGACACCATCGACGTCGACCTGACGCTCGACGCGCTCGATGCGATGGCAGAGCGGATCGGACTCGCGGCCCGCCGCGAGGAGACGGTGATCCTGGCAACCGGGCATCCGGACACGCTGATGGGCGTCTATCGCGCGGTCGAAGACGCGCTGCGGGCGGCGGGCTGTGTGGTGCTCACGCCTGCCGCCGGGTGGTCGTATCGGGCCACCACGCCCTTCGGCCCCCAGCACCGCGAAATTGTCTACACCTCAGGAGTCGCCGCGCTCGGCACCGACGGCACGCTGCGGCACACGCATGACCCGCATCCGATGCGGGCGATCCTGCGGGAGTTGCGCGACGCCGCGACCGGCCGGTGGCCCGGTCTGGTCATCGCCGATCACGGCTGGGCCGGAGCGGCGGGCGAGGCGGGCATCGAGACCGTCGGATTCGCCGACAGCAATGACCCCGCCCTGTTCGCCGGGCACGCGGAAGGGAAGATCGCGGTCACGGTGCCCCTCGACGACGGCGTCTACTCCGGCCACTACCGACCTCTGACCGCGTATCTGCTCGACCGCGCTGGGCTCGGCGGGTAACGCCGACCGTGTGTCGCGGCCAAGGCTTCGCCGCTCGGACCATGGGCGCCAACGAATCTCGGCTTGTTCGGCGAACCGCTCGGCCGGTATTTGCGTCTATTGTGGACGGTGGGCCGACTCCAGGACGGAGGTGAGGTGTGCAGGAGACGGGAGACTCCAGCCCCGCACGGACGAGCATGCCTCGAGTATGGGCGGCCGCAGTCAAGGGGGTGGGATGTCGGTTCGAGCGTATCGGGCACGCCTGCGCGGGGGAGCGCTCCTCCGCGATCCGGAGGTCGGATCGACCTCGGTCTGTCGATGTCGGCATGTGATGCCCCCGTGAGCGTCGCGAACTGATCGCGAGTGCGGGCGGCTCTGCCGCGGCGGGCGGCGCGCGGCGGTATCGAACGAGTGGCGGGCGCGCGGTTCGGCCGCGTTCGAGATGTCCGGCCTCGGCGTGTGCGTCACCATCGTAACGGGGGCGACAAGCGAGAAAGTCGCGCATTCTTTTCGAGTGGGAGGAGGCTCGATAGGTCATTGTGGCGGTTCGGCTAAGTGACAAATCAGTGATCTCGCGAAGGATGATCATGGGGCGGGCGTTGAAGAAATTGAATCCTGACCAGTCGGCACAACACAGATTCGGGGCGGAATTGCGGCGATTGAGAATATCGCGCAATTTATCACAGGTCGAGCTGGGGCGCCTGCTGATGCACAGCGGATCGACTGTGGCGAAAATAGAGAAAGCCGAGCGATGGCCTAGTTCGGAATTCGCCGAACGCGCCGACGAAGTCCTCGGCGGTGGGGGGAAACTACTCGAACTACTGTCCATGGCGCGTCGTGAACGGGCGATCGGACTATCCAATGTGCGGAGTGGCATCACCTGGAATTCGAGAAGCAATTCCGAAGCCTCCGCGCGGACGCGCGGTCGGTGCGACGGTTTCGGCGGCCAGTCGACCGGCGATCCATCCGCGCCGGGCTCGGCGGAAGCCACAGAGTTGGACAGCGTGGTCGCGGAATGCCTGGCTGCGCTGCGCAGCGCGGTCGAGGAGCATCCCGAGGGAGAGTACCTGACCAGGCATGTCGACTTCGTCATCGACGTGATCGACTACCACTTCGGCGGCCGTGTGCGGACGGCCTACCGGTTCGCCTACCGCGCGGGTGCGTGATGGCGTAGGTGGGTGTGAACGCTTCATCGAAGCCGGGGGCCGCAGTACGCTGCGGCCCCCGGCTCGCGTTTCGGCACGCCGCGGGCAAAGCGGCTCGCGCATCCGTCCAATTCCTGTGCAAAACCGTGTCGGTGCTCGAATACTCCCAGCATCCATTCGTACATCCGTATCGTCCGATTCGAAATCATTGAAACCTCATTCTGGTCCGGGTTTCATGGGAATCAGCGCTCGGTTGAATCAACCGGACGCACCGAAGAAATTGATGAAGGAGATATCGATGGCGAAGAAGAGCAGCCCCGGCGACGGCACCCACGGCAAGGGCGTGCGCGGCGGTCGTGCCGATGCCTACGACCGCACCGCGGCGGAGGGAATTCAGAGCAACATGGTCGCTCTGGCGGAGACCGTGAAGTCCTTGCAGAAGGCGCCCAAGTAGGGCGGAACTCCGGAGGCTTGCCCAGGTCCGCTCGGACCGGGCAGGCCTCCCTTCTGTAAAGGGGGGAATATCATCGTGCTGACGAATAGCATTTCGCGGAGAAAGCTGGCGCTCTGGCTCGCCCTCCCCGCGATCAGAGGCGAGTTCGGCCCAACGCATCCATTCGAAAACGAGCCGGACATGGTGCTCGAGCAGCCGTGGCCCGCGCCCGACCGGAGCCTGCGAGACCTGCGCGCGGAATTCGTCGCGGCCATCGAACGTGTGGTCGGCGACAGCGCCGATATCGCCGTGTCCACGTCGGGCGGGCTCGACTCGCTCGCGGTCCTCGTCAACGCCGTACGCGCTTTCGGCGACGAGCGGAAGGTGAGGGCGGTCGCCATCGAGATGATCGACGATCGGGGCCGGTCCAACATCCCGGTCATCGAGCGGGTTTTGCGCGGTCTCGATCTGCGTTGCGAACTGCGCACGGCCCCGCTGTCGCAAAGGCCGGCAGGCCGCCCGCAGTGGCACCCGGAAGGTCCGCGGCTGGACGCGCTGCCGGACGCCAACCGCGTTGTCGCCGAGCTCGCGCATGCCGCGGGCGCGGAGGTCATCCTCTCCGGCGACGGCTCCGACGAACTGCTGGGAAGTACGCAATTCCTCACCCTCGAGCTGTTGCGCGCGGGCCGGTGGCGTGACCTTCCCGGCTACTGGCGCGATCATCCGGGCGAGCACTACTCCACGGCGAAGCTGGAAGCCGTCGCGCTGCGGGCCGCGTTCGAACGGAAGCGGAAGCGGGCGATGCTCTATCTCGCCTCATCCTGGCCCGAACTGTGCCGCAACCCGTCGCACGACTTCTTGCGAGAGCCCTACCGCGGCCTCGCCGACGAATGGGCGGGGTCCTGGATCGGATCGTTGGTCGCCATGCACGAGCACCACCACGCCACCTTCGCGACGATGGATGCCTGGAGCAGCCTCTATCCGCATCAGAGGCTGCGCACTCCAGGATTGGTCCGCGCCGAAGATCCCTTCCTGGAACCAGGATTCGTCGCCGACGCCCGCAGACTGCCCCTGCACATGCGGTACGACCCTGGCTACCCGTGCGCGTACTGGCGGAGGAAGTCGCAGGTCGTCAAGCTGCTGCCGGCCGAGGCCGTGCCATACCTGCCCACGGAGAAGCAGATATTCTCCCGAGCGATCCTGGATCGTGTCGATACCGAGGTACTCGCAGCGGACACGCTGGTGGACTGCGGAATCCTCGACGCGGGGGCGCTGCGCAAAGAAATTGATCCGATGGTAGCCACCCGTATCATGGAAGTCGAGCTGTGGCTTGCCGAAGCGATTGATCTCGGCTACGAGATCGTGGATTGACGGGATCATGAATTCGACAGTGCACACGCCCGCGCGAACTTCGCTGCGGGATCTGCTCGCTTGGACCGAAGGCAATAGGATCAGATTGTCCTTCGCTGGAGCGGCGGCCTTGATCGCGGCGGGCCTCGGACTGCTGCAACCGATGATCGTCAATTGGACCATCGACCGTGCGGTCGCCAAGAGTTCGGTAGTTCTGTTCCTCGTGCTGCTGGTGACGGTTTTCCTGGCCCAGGCCGTCTTGCAGGCCTATGCGCTCTTCCGGCTCGACCAAGCGGGGGAGCGCATGATCCTGCGCATACGAAGAGCCCTTGTCGATCGCCTGATCAGAGTCGATCTGGCAGTGCTGGGAAAGCAGCGGCTCGGCGACTTGATTTCG
This sequence comes from Nocardia sp. NPDC003726, assembly GCF_053586955.1. Classification (NCBI taxonomy): domain Bacteria; kingdom Bacillati; phylum Actinomycetota; class Actinomycetes; order Mycobacteriales; family Nocardiaceae; genus Nocardia; species Nocardia sp. NPDC003726. The sequence goes on from NZ_JBSFNF010000013.1 coordinate 35,784, forward strand.
CGCGCGACGACCGATACCACCCTGTTGCGCGACGCGTTGGTCTATGACGTGGTCGGCGCCGCCGTCAACGGTGTGATCATCATCGGCGGAATCGGGATGCTGCTGTGGCTCGACCCTCTGCTCGCCGTCATCGTGCTGACCTTGGTGTTCGCCGCCGGCTTCGTCGTCGCCGGTGCGCTGAAAGGCATTCGCCGGGCCGTGACGGCCGCGCAGGACAGCACCGGTGCGCTCGCCTCCGACCTGGAGCGGGTACTCAGCGCGGTGCGCATGGTTCGCATCCATCGAATGGAAGAGCGGGAATCGGACCGATTGTCGCGGGTGGCCGGTGAGATCTACCAGCACAACGTGCGGGCGGCTCGGTTGAGCTCGGCGATATCGCCCGCCATCGAAATGGGCATCCACGCCTCCTTCGTCGTCGTGATCGTCGTCGGCTTGCAGCGTGTCTCCAGCGATCAGATGATGATCGGCGAACTCGTCGCTTTCCTGCTGTATGTGAATTATTTGTCCGCGCCGATGATGGGGCTCTTGGATTTCGGACGGGCACTGCAGACGGGACTCGCGGCGCTCCAGCGGGTGGACACGGTCCTCGATCTTCCCGCCGAGACGGATCGGCAACCTGAAACGGATCGGCCGGGTGGGGCGAACCGTCCTTCTGAAACGTCCGGCCTGATTCTGCGGAATGTTCGATTCAGTTACGGGGACCGGCCGGTGCTGCGCGGCATTGATTTTCGTGTCGCGCCGTGCACTATGGTCGCCATCGTCGGACGTTCGGGCGCAGGGAAGAGCACGATACTGAGCTTGCTCGCCAGATTCTACGATCCGTCCGAAGGCTCGATCGTGTTGAACGGGCGCGACGCGCACAGTGCGCATTCCCTGAGTGACTGGCGCGCACGAGTCGGCCTCGTCGAGCAAGATTCTCCGATCATGTTCGGAACGCTGCGCGACAATATCTGCTATGGCACGCGGGAGCCCGCAGAGAATTGGTTGGAGCAGGTCGTGGAAATGGCGGGCCTGGCCGATCTGCTCGAACGTCTCCCCGAAGGCCTGGACACACCGGTCGGCGAGCACGGGACGTCGCTGTCCGGCGGTGAACGGCAGCGCGTCGCGATCGCGCGGGCCGTATTCGGGCGGCCCGAACTGCTGCTGCTCGACGAGCCGACCGCGCATCTGGACGGCATCACCGAGGATCTGATCGCCGAGAACTTGCGGCGCCTCGCGCAGGAGTGCACCGTGCTGGTCGTCGCGCACCGGCCTTCCACGGTTCAGGCGGCCGATCAGATCGTGGTGATCGAGGACGGGCGCGTGGCCGCCGCGGGTGGTTATGCGGAGGTGTACGACCGGCTCCCGACGTCGATGCGAGGTGGACCGGCCACTATCGTGAGGACGTGACCGATAACAACCGTCTCGACAGTGGGGGTCTGGCGATCGAGAGGGTGGCCGCAGTTGTCGAAGCTGCCGGTGTGGCCGGGCGTCAGCTGCGGGAAGTCGTCTACGCGGTCGGCACGGAGGAGCACACGCTGGCTTCGCTGGTGCGGTCGACGGCCGTCCCGCGGCGGACCGTGGAAGACGTTCTGTCGGCGCTGGGGGACGATCTCGAGTACCAGGGGGAGACCTTTCGGCTGCGCGCCGACCGGGTGGACAGCTACGCCGCGCGATTCGATTTTCCGCAATTGCGGAGTACCGCGCTGACCGATCCGCTGGCGGCGCGGATGGCGCAGTACGCCGACACCATCCGGATCGTGCGGGACCTGATCGAGCGGGCGCCTGCTTCGCGCCAGGACATCGACCACGTCTCGGCCACAGCGGAAACCGTTGTGCGGCGGGCGCTGTGGATGGATTCCACTTTCGACTTGGCCGGGTCGCGGATTCTCTTCGTCGGCGATCACGATCTCACCTCGATCGCCACCGCGCTGGTGTGCCCGCGGGCGAGTATCACGGTGGTCGATCTGGACGAACGGATTCTCGAGTTCATCGATACCGAGACCGCGCACCTGCCCAACGAGGTGCAGTGCCTGTTCGCCGATCTTCGTCTCGGCCTGCCGACAGCCGCCGCACGGTCCGCCGATCTCGCGGTGACGGATCCGCCCTACACGCCGGAAGGCATCAAGCTTTTCCTCGCCCGAGGTCTTGCCGGCCTTCGCGACAAAGAGAATTCGCGGATTCTCATGGCTTACGGCTTCAGCGCACGGCAACCCGCCTTGGGGCTCAAGGTGCAGAACACCGTCCGCGATCTGCATCTGGCGACCGAGGCGATGCTGCCGAGATTCAACCGGTATCTCGGTGCGCAGGCGGTCGGGAGTTCGGCCGATTGGTACGTGTGCAGGCCGACCTCGCGGACCTGGCGTTCGCTCGAGTCCGCGCAGGGCGGCGTCGCTGCGAACATCTATACCCACGGTCCGCAATCCCTCGAAGGAGGTACCGGGCAGCTCGACGGCGAGTTCGTAAAGTACCTGCTGGAGCAGACCACGGGGGAGGCACCGGTGCTCGTCGGCGACGGATGGGGTGGCAGTGCCGAAGGTCGGGCGAAGGTCGGGCTGGACACGTTGCTCGCCAACGGCATACCCGCCGCGCACAGTCGGCGTGGACTCTGCACTGTCGTCGCGAACTTGGCGAAGGACCCCGGCGGCTGGCTGCTGCGGGTCTTGCTGGCCGCCAACTGCCGCGAGGTGGTCGCCGTGGTGCCCGATTCGCATCCCGACGTGCGCGACGCTCGGTCCCTGCAGCGATTGTCTTCGCTGGTATCCGCCAAGTACGCGCTGCGAATCGTCCGAGATACACCGCGAGCCGGATATCTGATCGTGCGGGCGGAGGCGGTCGACGCTGCCGGCCCGGACGACGCGGTCGTCGGTTTCCTGTTGAGCCGTGCGCACGGCAAAGTCGGAAACGTGTGGCGAGACGGGTTGATTCGCCATGCATCAGATGAAACCGAGCTGACCAAGCGGCAGGCGAGAGATCTGGTGCAGACGACGGCGTCGAAGAGCAAGCTGCTCGGACTGCCGCTGATCGAACTCGCCCGCCACGACGTCGCCGCGGTGGTGGCGGATGCGCGCGCGTCGATGCACGCACTCGCGCACGGTTGACCGGCGCGGGAGTGATGCGCTCGGAAGGGCTGGTTCGCGGGCGATGGTGGGATCGCAGCGATCAAGACGGGCCGGGTGATCCTTTGGTCTCGTCGGGCCGGGCGATACGCCAGGTATCGCGAACGATCGTTTCGATGTCGGAATGGCGAGGACGCCACGGTAGTTCGTTCGTCGCCTTGGTGGGATCGCTGATGAGGGCGGCCGGTTCCGGCGCAGGCGGCCGGTGGGTCAGCCGGATCCGGCGGCCGGTCTGTCGTTCGACCGCGGCGACGACGTCGAGGATGCTGCTGCCGCGGCCGCTGCCGATGAGGTAGCGCCGCCATTCGCCGTTCGGCGGCATACTTTCGACGCACGCGACGAAAGCGGCCGCGGCGTCGGCGATGTGCAGGTAGTCGCGCACCGCGCTGCCGTCGCCGTTGACTTCCAGAGCCGAGCCGTTCATCGCGGCGGCGAACGCCCGGGGCACCAAACGCGTCGGATCGGGGTCCGCGCCACCGGCTACGTTCGTCAAGCGCAGCACGGTAGCGGACAAGCGACCGGCGCCCGCCTGCGAACTGATCGCCCACTCGGCCGCCAGCTTGCTCGCCGCGTAAGGATGCGGCGGTGCGTCGGGCAGACCTTCGGTCATCGGCTGTCGTTCGGGAGTTCCATATATCGATCCGGTCGAAGCGAAGACGATCCGCGACACTCCGGCGGCGGCCATGGCATCCAGCAACGCGACGGTCCCGCCGGTATTGACGCGAAAGTAGCCCAGCGGATCGGCCGTCGACTCCCGGGCCCGAGTGAGCCCGGCGAGATGGCACACCGCCTCGACCCCCTCCAGCGCTTCGCGCAGCCCGGCCTCGTCCAGCAGGTCGGCGACCCGGGTCACCGCCCGCAGGGCCGAACCCCTCGCGCGCACCATCGCGATCGGCTCGTGCCCGGCCCCGGCCAGCAGTTCCACCACCGCCCGGCCGAGATATCCGTTCGCTCCGGTCACGAGAACTCGCACCACACGATCTTGTCATCGAGTGGGGGTAGCACCTGGACAACGTCCGGCCGTGACTGGTCGAGTAGGCGAGCGGTTCGGTGTTCGGGCAGGCTGGCAGGTCTTGCGCTATACGTATACATCTACTTATAGTGAGATGACGGCCCGGAGGGTCCGGGAGCATCGAATCCGCATCGGTAGAGCGGGCCGGTCCACGGTAGACGCATGCCCACATGCGCACTGATCTATGAAACGGGGACAGTTATGACCAGTGATCCGACCAAGCCGCTTGATGCGGAGACCGTCGAGGCTCCGGCCTACGGCGTCACCATCGTGAAGGAATCGGCCGAGCCGGGCGACGCGGAGGAGCTGCGCCAGATCGTGTTGCGCGTGGGGCCGGGAGGCGGACGGCAGCAGCGGTTTTTCGGCAGGCTGCTCGGCGAATCCCGCGAATACGGCAAAGCCGGGATGAACGTGGTGCGGGTCTATGTGAGCCGCAAGGGCAAATTCGTGGTGCACCGCCGGGAGTCGGACTGGCGCGAAATGTCGGTCGCGATCGACTGGACCGAATGGAAGAATTGGCGCGAGCTGCTGCGGCCGGGCAGCGGCGAGCGTGAGTGGGGCGATTACACGGTGGAGATCGTGGACTCGCCCGCTGAGTTGCGCGGCCGGATTCCGGAGCACATCTACCGGACGGTCGTCGACGTGGCCGAGAACCCGAACTCGCAGGACCTGCAGATCTGAGATACCGCCGCTTTTCCACTTTCCGGAAAGGATCTATTCGCAGATGTTCGCACGACTGGGGGCCGTGGTCGTCCACAATCCGTGGAAGGTGATCGGCCTGTGGGTGCTGCTCGCCATCGCGGTGGTGGCCGCGGCGCCGGAGCTGAAATCCACCACAGACCAATCCGCGTTCCTACCCTCGCATTACGAGTCGATTCAAGCGCTGGAGTTGCAGCAGAAGGCTTTCCCGGACAGCTCGGCTCCCGCCGCGATCATCGTGTTCGCCCGGAAGGACGCCGCGCCGTTGACCGACGCGGACGCCGCCTCGGTCGTCTCGATCGGCAACGGCCTGCGCGAGGCGCAGATCAAGGACGTCATCGGGATACAACCGACGCCGCCGTCACAGAACCGCTTGGTGCAGATCATCGCGGTGCAGATGACGAAGGTGACCAATCCGAACGACACCACGCAGGGCGACGCGGTCAAGGCGCTGCGCAAGGAGTTGAAGGACCGCGTCGCGGGCACCGAGCTGAAGGCGGGCATCACCGGCCAAGCGGCGCAGGTGCTGGATCAGCGGGAATCGGGCGACAAGGGCTTGGCGATCGTCGGCATCGCCACCGTCGTGCTGATCCTGGTGCTGTTGCTGATCATCTTCCGCAGCCCCGTGATCGCGTTGCTGCCGATCGTCGTGATCGGCGCGATCTCCAGCATGGTCAGCGGGTTGATCGCCGTGGTCGCCAAGGCCTTCGACTTGCAGATCGACGCATCGATCAACGCCATCCTGGTGGTCGTGCTGTTCGGCGTCGGCACCGACTACATCCTGTTCCTGATGTTCCGTTACCGGGAGCGGCTGCGAGCCGGCGAGGATTCGAAGACCGCCATGGTCAGCGCCGTCACGCGGGTGGGTGAGGCGATCACGTCGGCGGCGGGCGCGGTGATCATCGCGTTCATGGCGCTGGTGTTGTCCACCCTCGGCATGTTCCGCGCCATGGGACCGGCGCTGGCGATCGCGGTGGCGGTCGCGCTGGCGGCGGGGCTGACGCTGGTTCCCGCGGTGGTCTCGCTGCTGGGCACCAAGGTGTTCTGGCCGTCGAAGGCGTGGCGCACCGAGCCGAAGGGGGCGCGGTTCACCGCGATCGGCAACGCGCTCGGCCGGCGGCCCGGTCTGTTCGCCGCGGTCTCCGGCGGAGTGCTGGTGGTGCTCGGGATCTTCGCCCTGGGGTTCCACCCGACGTTCGACCTCAGCTCCGGATCGACCTCGGAGGCCTCGGAATCCGTCGTCTACAGCAAGGAGCTGGTCAAGGGCCTGCCCGCCGGGACAACCCAGCCGACGGACGTCCTGTTGCAGTCCAACGCTGGCGAATTGGCCGCCGATCAACTCACCGCCTATCGCGCCGCGCTGGCCGCGGTGCCGGGCGTGGGTCAGGTGGCCGAGCCGAAATTGTCCACGGACAAGTCGATCGCCGACTTCGCGGTGACGCTCGACGCCGCACCGGAATCGGACGCCGCGCTGGACACCGTCTCCGGCCCCCTGCGCGATGTCGCCCATTCGGCCGCGCCCGCAGGCGCCACCGCCGCGGTGGGCGGTCTGACTTCGGTCTTCGTCGACTTCCAAGAGGCGATGGCGCGTGACTACTCGATCGTCTTCCCGGTGGCGGCGATCCTGATCATGATCGTGCTGGGATTGCTGCTGCGCAGCCTGGTCGCGCCGTGGTACCTGATGGCCTCGGTGTTCCTCGGCTTCGCCGCCACGCTCGGCGCCGCGGTGCTGGTGTTCCAGCACTTCCGGGGCGAGACCGGCCTGATCTTCACGCTGCCGGTGATCATGTACCTGTTCGTGGTCGCGCTGGGCACCGACTACAACATCCTCATGGTCGCCCGGTTGCGGGAAGAGGCGCGCGAGGGCAACGAACCGAAACAGGCCGCGGCGCTGGCGGTGCGGCACACCGGCCCGACCATCGCGGCGGCCGGCGTGATCCTGGCGGGCACCTTCGCGTCGATGATGCTCGCGGGCAACAACGTCCTCGCGCAGATGGGCTTCGCCATCTCGGTGGGCATCGCGATCGCCGCCTTCGTCATGGCGATGTTCTTCACGCCCGCGCTCACGGCGCTGATCGGGCACAAGGCGTGGTGGCCTGGGCACGGGGACGAGAAGCCCGGTGGGGCGGGGCGGGAGTCTCGGGAGGTCGTCGGGAGTTCGGTCGGCGAGGGCTGACCGAAGCCGGAGCGTTCACCACCGACGCTCGCGAGATCGGAATAGAGCTGTGCGCCCATATCATTGGGCGCACAGCTTTTCGTTCGATAACGCTCGTAGTGCGACGATCACCGATTGCGAAAACTACGGCACTACCCACCCGGTTCGAGTGAAGAGTCGGCTAATGAAGTAGTGGCGCGAGATTTTCCTCGTAAGACGTCCCGTTTCGTCGGTGCTGACGAGTCCTGTCTTCTTTCCGCCAACTGGCCATGCTGCCTGGGATATCAAGCAGCGCCCCGCTAGAGTGGGGCTTCACAGCATCGAGGGAGGGCATGATGGCGCTGACAACTTCTCTGGCAGGCAGGGTACGGAATACCAGCCTCCCTAAAAGCCATTCGCTGTTGCCGCTGCTGGAGGCCGTCGTCAACGGTCTGCAAGCGATCGATGCACGCTTTGGTGAGGACACCGAACACGGCCACCTTCGGGTTACGATCCGGCGGAGCGGACAGGATGAGCTCGACTTCGACTTGTCCGACGCGGGTCGTGTGACGCTGAAACCGATATCAGGATTTCTCATCGAGGACAACGGCGTGGGATTCACCCCAGCCAACATGAGCTCGTTCGAGACACTGGACAGTGACTACAAGGCGGAGATGGGTTGCCGCGGCGTAGGACGCCTGCTCTGGCTCAAGGCGTTCGACAGGATTTCGATACGGAGTACGTACCTCGACGACGACGGCGATCTTCGCGCACGGCAGTTCAAGTTCTCCGTAGACCGCGAAGTCGAGCACGACGAGGCGCCGGAGTGCTTCGATGAACCAGGCACAGTCGTCCATCTGGACGGATTCAAAGACGCCTTCCAGAGAAGCGCGCCGAAGACGGGCGAGACCATCGCCCGTGCGGTATTCGAACACTGCATTTGGTACTTCCTCAGGCCCGGCGGCGCCCCTGACGTGACGATCGTCGATGACGAGGATGCGATCTCGCTGGCGAAACTGATGGAAGAATTCGTCTTCTCCGAGTTGCCTCAGACCGCCGTCGAGGTCAAAGGCAAAAAGTTCGACATGGTCAATCTTCGCCTCAAGTCCTCGACACGCAATTTCACGCCTCGGCTGTACTGGTGTGCGGCCAACCGCGTCGTTGTCGAGGAGAACCTCACCGGGAAGATCCCAGGGCTGTACGGAAGGCTGAAGGACGACTCAGCAACCGAGTTCACATATGTCTGCTACCTGTCGTCCGACTTTCTGGACACCCACGTTCGAGCTGATCGCACCGCGTTCGACATCAACGAACGACTGGCGGACCCGACGTTGGAAGACGATATCTCGCTGGAAGATATCCGTTCGGGCGTGCTGCAGGAAGTAGAACAGCTCCTTGCCGACTCACTCGCCGCAGCCCGCGACGCAGGCAAGCTGCGAGTCCTCGAGTTCGTCAGCAACCACGCGCCTCGGTATCGCCCGGTCCTTTCCAGGCTCGAGTCACTCGGTGTGACCGTGGACCCGTCGATCAAGGATGCAGACCTCGAACTCCTGCTTCATCGCAATCTACAGAAGCTGGAGGCCGATACCATCACTCAGGGCCAGGCGATCTTCGCAGAGGCCGGCTTCGCTCCCCTGGAGGAATACCGGGAACGCTTGAACCAGTACCTCGACAAAGTCAGGGACATCAATCAATCCGACCTGGCGGCGTATGTCTCCCGCCGTAGAGTGATTCTCGACCTATTGTCCAAGCTCATCAGGACGAACGAGCAGGGCAGGTATTCTCGAGAGGACGCTATCCACTCGCTGCTCATGCCTATGCGCACAGACTCGAATGAGATCGGCACCGACGCGGCCAATCTGTGGATCATCGACGAGCGGCTGGCTTTCCACGACTACCTCGCCTCCGATAAAACGCTCAAGAGCATGCCGATCACGGGCTCGGAGTCGACGAGGGAACCGGACATTCTTTCAACCCGACTCATCGATACGCCGGTGCTGGCAGCGCAGGGTGAGACGTTGCCATTGGCCTCGATCGTCGTGGTCGAGATCAAGCGGCCGATGCGGAACGACGTGTCGGAAGACAAGGACCCAATCCTTCAGTCGCTCGACTACGTGAAGCGCGTGCGAAGCGGCGGTGTAGTGACCGCTGCAGGACGTCCGATCCCGGCGTCACAGGATTCGCCGGCATTCTGCTACATCCTCGCCGACCTGACTCCGACACTGGTGAACAGGTGCGAGTATGCGAACTTGCGGCGGACTCATGACGGCCTTGGCTTCTTCGGCTTCAACGAGCCGGCCAAGGCGTACATAGAGGTCATGTCGTTCGACAGGCTCGTCAACGCCGCAACAGAGCGTAATCGAGCGTTTTTCGACAAGCTCGGATTGCCGTCGAGCTGACCGCCGAGTATGGCGGTTATCCGGTAAGCGAGTTGTGTTGAGGCGCAAGGCCCTAGGTGAGCGCTCAGACGATGGTTGCGTAGGGGCGGTGGACTTTGAGGGCTGAGTCCAGGACTCGGGTGACGGCGGAGCGGGGGAGGCCGAGTTCGTTGGCGATGGCGGGGGTGGAGCCGCCCTGGTCGGCTAGCGTCAGGATCTCTCTGACCTCCTCGATCGGGAGGTGGGACAGGCGGCGGCCGGTGATGGCGCGTGCGATCGCGGAGATCTCGTCGTCGTCGGTGTCGGCTTCCTCGGGCTCGGTGGGGAATTCATCGTCCTCGTCGTCGTCCGCCTCGAGGACGGGTATGGGTTCGACGCGCGGACGCGAGGGCTCGGGGGCTTCCTCGAGCGCCAATTGTTCGCTCTCCGTGTCGGCGGAGCGGTCGTTCTGCTCGGCGGTCGCCGACTTTCCGCGTTTCGCGCGCGGTGCGGTGGCGTTCGGGTGCACCTGAGCGGCAGTGTCGGCAGTCGCTGGGGGCGGTGTGCGCATGGGTTCGGTGGAGCCAGGGTGCCGGACTTCGTCTCCGTGATGCGCTCGCTCGATCGAACGGCCGTCTCGATCGGTAGACGCGTGCGGTGACGCGACACCGTTCGCGCCTGCCGACGGGTGCTCACGGAACGCGAAGCCGTCGTGCAGGTCGGCGAGTGAAATCTGCTGTGCGGCTGGTTGCGAGAGCTGGCTGTCGGACGCGGGCGCTTCTGCTGGACTCGACGTTCCACGCTCGACATCGAGTGGGTGAGACTGTGGCGCTGGGGTTTCGTCGGCAGCGACGGCGTCCGTGGGGTGCTTGATGACGAGCGGCTCGGTGTGCTTGTCGACTGGGTCGGCAGGAGGCACTGTGCTGGTGGGTATCTCGGTGGAGTGACCGTTGGCTGCCGAAGCAATATCGTGCCCGTTGACCCGCGGGTGACCGGTCGTGTGGAACGCATCGTCGGTCCTGGGGTGGGCGGTGTTCCCGTCGCCACTCGAATACCGCACGGTGCCGTCGGCAGGGCTCGCCGGGACGATGTGGCCGTTGGTGGCAGGGCGCGAAGCGTGCCCGTTGGTGTGCGGGTGCGCGTTTCCGTTGGTGGGCGTCCGGTTGGTTTCGCCGTGGATCGGCAGTGGGTAGCCGTTCACGGGCAGGTCGTGCGAGTGGCCGTTGCGAGGACGCGAGAGCGCGGCGCCATTCGGACCGGTGACGGCCTCATGGCCGTTGCGTGATTGCTCGTCGGCGGAGTGCGAAGCGGTAGTGTGCGTTTCGCTGTCCACCGGGACCGTCCCCGTCCGAGGGAGGGCGACGGGATGGCCGTTGATCGGCGTATCGACGGCGTGACCGTTGGTCCTGCGCGCATCGGTCGGGCCCGAGGCGGCGGAACCTTCGTACATTTCGCTGTCCACGGCGTCCGCCGTCGTGGGCGGTGTGCGGTCGACGGTGATCGGATGGCCGCCGATCGGTGGTTCGGCCGGATGATCGTCGGCCGCCGACTTCCGGTGGGCGTGAGCCGGGGCAGGGGCGGCCGCTGCGGCCGGGTGGGTGAACTCGTCGGGACGAGCGTCCGTCGTCTTGTCCTGGACAGTGGCGCAGACCGGCGTTTCACGCCCGGCGGGAGTGCCCCGATGTTCGGTTCGCGTTCCTGGATTCGCGTCGTAGCGACCATCGGTCACGGGTGCGGCGTAGGTATCGCCTTCCGTAGCGAAGCGGCGGCTGTTCGTCGCCGCAATCGGCTGGTAGTCACCGTTCTCCGGCATACCCGCAGCGAATCGCGCATCGACCCGGACGGTGCGCGGGTCGGGATCGATCACCGGCGCTCCGTCGATGAGCACGGCGTACCGCGCGGAAACCCAGGCGTGCAACCAGATCACGACGCCGACCATCACCGGGGCGATCGCGTACTCGGCGGCGCGGCCGAGGTCGCCCGCGGCGAGATGCGGTCCGGTGTTGAGGGCGACGGTCGTGCCGAGCAGCGCCGCCTCGAAGAAGATCACCTTGCCGCGCGCCAGCTCCCGGCCCCAGCGCGCCGCGGTCGTCGCCGCGACCATGATGGTGATGACGGGGATGGAGATCATCGCCTCGATGCCGTAGCTCAACCAGTACAGCGGGTCGGACATGTCACCGCTGGGCACCAGATTGTGCTGCACGTTGACACCGGCCCAGACCATGCCGAGCACGACGACGGCGATCAAGGCGCGCGAGGACCACTCCGCACGCCGGTAGAGCTGCGCCAAGCGCGCGTCCTGGCTGGAGGCCCGCCGCCGTGCGGCCAGCGCGCGCCGATGCCAGCGGGCGTCGGCCTCCTCCGCGCGGCGCAACGCCGCGGCCGACTTCCGGTCGCGCCGCTCGGTGGCCAGCTCCGCCTCGATCGCCCTGCGCCGCTGCTCTCGGCGGCGCGCGCGAATCCATTCCGCCAACTCACGCTCCGCGGCGATCTCGCGTTCGGAGAGCACCTCCAGCAACGCCGGATCGAGCTGCAGGGGCAATTTGCCGCGCGCGGTCTCGACTTGCTGAGCCAGCGCGGCAATCTCGGAACTACCGTTCGAGGGTTCGTCGGGCATCGCGAGCCTTCCCAAGAGCAGGTCTCATGTCGTAGCGGTGGAGACATGATTGCTCGAACATATGTGTGATCGAAGTGAGATTAAACCGACCTGTTCCCGTGGTCAACGTAGCGGTCTCCCGGGGTGAAGGCGACACGCCGAACAGGCGAAATTCGCAGCTCGCCGCGAATATCCGCATGAGCGGCGCTTTTATCGTTGGTCTCCGCGTGTCGAAACTCAGTTCGAATGCGCGCAGAGCGATCACGCGAATTCCGCCGCGTGGGGTTGCCGCCCGCGCGCTCGAGCCCGAGGGGAACGCGGAGCGACGGCGGCCGGTCACCGCGCGTTTCAGCGCGAAGCAAGACCGGGACCGCCGTTCGTGGCCGCCGGCGAAGTTTGCGACGACAAGTCGCGACAGAACTAACGCAGCGTGGTGTGCCAGACGATGGCGGCGGCCAACGCGCCCGCGCCGTTGACCGACCAGTGCAGGGCGATCGGGGCGAGCAGGCTGCCGCTGCGGTGGCGCAGCCAGGTGAACACGACGCCCGCCGCGGCCGTCGCGAGGACGGCGAGCAGGATGCCTGCGATCTGTCCGGTCACGCCGCCGCCGACGTACTCGCTCAGGCCGCGATTGCCAGAGGTGAGGCCGAGGGAGGACGCGATGTGCCAGAGGCCGAACAGCAGGGAGCCCGCCGCGAACACGCCGCGCGCGCCGTAGGCGCGGTGCAGGGTGCCGTGCAGTACGCCGCGGAAGGCCAGTTCCTCGGGGATCGCGGTTTGCAGCGGGATGACGATCATCGAGGCGATCAACGCGCCGGAGACGGTGGCGTAGCGATCGGCCAGGAAGAACGGACGGGTCATGGGCAGCGCCGCGCCGATCGCGACGGCTGCGAGGACCACTGCCACCGCGGCGAGCGCGTAGAGCGAGCCGCGCCGCCAGTGCCGGGGCGAAAGGCCCAGTTCCGACCAGCCGAGGCCGCGCCTGCGCATCAGCGCGAGCAAGGCGATCGCCGCGATCGGCACCGTGACGATGTTCGCCCACGCGGTGGTGAAATGCGCGATCAGATTGGTGCCCGCCAAGACCATCACTACCACGGCGACGTCGATGTAGGCGTGCAGTCTGTGGCGTGGGCGGGGCGGTGCTGCTAGGTCCGGCTCAGACATCTCGACCGAGTCTACGGAACAAGAACACGTTCACCATAGATTGCGGCGCTATTGCTGGATCGATCACTTTCCCGCCGCCGTCGCGGGCGGCGGGGGACGGCGCTCGCGTGGATGGCGACGCGGGCGCCGGAGAGCCGTGTGTGGGGAGCGGGGCGGCGCTCGTCCGGGCAGGTACGGCGTTGAGCCGATCCGCGTCCGGTGGCGCTGCCCGGGCGAGCGCCGGTTGCGGCTCCGCTGGTTCAGCCGAACGGCGGGCGGATCGTGGATTCCTCAGCCGGCCCACCCGTGCGGATCGGTCCAGGCCTGGAGCGTGCGGGTGGTTCGGAAACGGCGTGGCTCGCGGGTGACCGGATCGGTGAACTCGAGCGAGGCGGCCAGCAGTTGCAGCGGCCTGGTGAAGTCGTCGACCGGCTTGTCGGTGAGCACCGGGTAGAAATCGTCACCAAGGATGGGGATGCCGAGGCTGTTCATGTGCAGGCGCAACTGGTGGGTGCGGCCGGTGTGCGGGCGCAGGCGGTAGCGGCCGAGTCCGTCGCGGTGCTCGAGCAGTTCGATCTCGGTCTCCGCGTTGGGCTCGCCCGGCACCTCCTGGGCCGCGAGCACCTGCTTCTCCTTGATGATCCGGCTGCGCACCACGCGGGGCAGTGTGAGGGCGGGATCGAATCGGGCGATCGCCTCGTACTCCTTGCGCACGGTGCGCTTGTGGAACATGGTCTGGTACGCGCCGCGGCGGGCGGGATCGACGACGAAGAGCACCAGTCCGGCCGTGACGCGGTCGAGCCGATGAGCCGGAACCAAGTCGGGGAGGTCCAGCTCCCGGCGCAGCCGCACCAGCGCGGTCTGGAGGATGTGCTGACCGCGCGGGATCGTGGCCAGGAAGTGCGGCTTGTCGACCACCAGGATGTCGTCGTCGCGATGGACGACGGGGATGTCGAACGGGACCACCGTCTCCTGGGGCAGATCGCGATGGAACCAGACCGCGCCGCCGGGCACGTACGGCGAGTCCGGGGCGATCGGACCCTCCAGGTCGACGATGCCGCCCGCGTGCAGCAGCTCATCGATGCGCGCAGGAGACACCCGGGGCAGGCGTTCCACCAGATGGTCCCGGATGGTCGCCCAGTGGCCCTGCTCCGGCAGTCGCAACCGGGCCGGGTCCAAGCCGTGCCGCTTCGGCAACGGCGGTTGTTGCCGCCTTCTCATCGGTACCGACCTTAATAGGCGCGGTCGGACGTCGTCCGTCCTCGGTCCGCGCATGGCCGGAGCGGAGGCGGAGGAACGCTTGACCGCAGGTCCGTGACCCGGGGTCGCGGGCTCAGTGTGCGCGGATCGCGATGCCGGGGTAATCGAGCACCAGGCCCGATTTGTCGTAGTCGAGGGTGCAGGCGAAGTCGAACTCCGGGGCGGTGTACTGGAAACGCGGCCCGTGCGCGCCGTCGGCCACGCGGACGTAGCGCTGCTCCAACCGGGCTACCGCGGCGCCGGAGGCGTATACGCAGGCCGCGGGGGCGTCCGCGCTGTCGCCGATCTCCCGCGCGGCCCGGTGCACCGGCAGCGCGTTGGTCAGCGCGGAGGACTCCAGGTCCACGTCCAGGCAGCCGTCGAGCAGCGGCGCGGGCATGCCGTCCAGCAGCCAGGAGCCCGCACCATCGGACTCCAGCACCAGCGTGTTCCAGCCGCCGGGCTTGCGCACGGCCACCTGAGCGCGGCGTGTGCGCCATTCGGTGTCCAGTGCGATCCGGTAGTCCACCACCCAGGGGTAGCCGTCCTCGACGGCTGTGGTGCAGCCGTCGATCAGCACGCCCTGCTCGGTGACCCGGAAATAGGCCACCTCGAATCCCTCGCGGGCGGTGCGATGCCGCCACGCGGCGGTGGGTGGCGGCGGCGCGAACATCATCGGGATCAGAATCCGCGCAGGCGATCGGGCGTCACACGCAGCACGACGGAGTACTCGGCGTAGAACTGCTCGTCGGTGATCCCGAGTGAGCGGAGGCCGTCGGCGTACTTCGTGGTGAAGGCGTCGATCTCCGCCGCGCCGGGGCGCTGCTCGACCACGCGCGCGGTGCCCGTGAGCACGACCACGTCGCCGCCGGTCGCGGTGCTGTTGAGATTCAGCGCGACCCGAGGGTTGCGCTGGATGTTGCGCACCTTCGGCTGGCCGGGCTTGCTGAAGATCAGGAATTCGCCGTCGCGCCACTGGAACCAGACGGGGTTGGGCTGCGGTGTGCCGGTGGGGCCGACGGTGGTCAGCCAGAGGACGGACTCGCGGTTCAGTCGCGCGGCGACTCTCGCGCCGAATTCGGTCTCGGTATCGACGACGGGGGCGGCGGAGCGATCGGATGCCGTTGCGGTCATGGCAAGGACAACGCCACCGCTGCCGTGACGATTCCGCCGCACGGACGACAGCCGCTCCGACACCGGGGGAACTCGTCGCGGCGACCACGGTGTGGCCGTCACGGCGTGGCCCGTTCGTCCAGCACCATCAGCCGGGCTTCGACCAGCGTCCTGCGTGCGCGCCTGCGGACCCGGCATATCTCGACGCCGCAGTCCAGGTGCACCTGCATGGCGCGGTGCGCTTGATTCGCGGTGAGTTCGCCAGGGTCTTTCGCGCAATTGGACAGAATCGAAAGGGTGTCTGCGCCAAACATATTCGTCACCCCTGTGTCCGATGGTTTCGCTTGCATGGGAAGTTAGCGATGCGCAGGGGCTATCGCGCCAGGACGCGGGTTCGTTCATGAAGGTTTCCCGAGCGCGTCGAGAATTCGAAAACAGAGGGTTCGCAGTAGTTTTCGCACATTGACGAAATAAGTCGCGAAAGACAACGCCTGGTGTGGGCCGCACCCTCGGGGTGGATCTCGCGTACGAGGCCGCGAGGCGGGTGTGGGGCCGGAGCGCCGGACGGGCTAAAGTAACTTAGCCTAACCTTCCTTAATAACCCCTTCTGTGTGAGTATGGGGCGAATCGGGAACGAACGCCGGGACGGGCGAGAGACGAGGACAGATGACGGTGGAGGCCGCGCCGCTGCCGGTGGCGGACACGGGGAACCGGCCGCCGAAGGCGGTGCTCAGAGAACACAAGCGGCGGGAGGCGCGGGCGCGCAAGGAGATCCTCGCGCCCGTGCGCGGGCACCTGGCCGCCGCGAGCGTCGTCATGGCCGTCGCGTCGGTGTGCGCGGTGGCGCCGTTCGTGCTGATCGTCGAAGTGTGCCGCGCACTGCTCGATCAACCCGTGGACACCGGCCGGGTCTGGCGACTGCTCGCGGTCGCCGCGGTGGTGCTGCTGGCCCGCGCCCTGCTCCAGGCCGGTGCGCTGACCTGGACGCATCTGGTCGACAGTGGTTACCAGCTCGCGGTGCGGCGGGCACTGGCCGCCAAGCTGACCAGGGTGCCGCTGGGCTGGTTCGGCGAGCGGACCTCGGGCGAGGTGAAGAAATACCTGCAAGACGACGTGGAGGCGCTGCACTACCTGGTGGCGCACGCGCGGCTGGAGTTCGTCGGCGCGCTCACCGTTCCGCTGGTCACCCTCGGCTACCTGGTCACGGTGCAGTGGCGGCTCGCCCTGGTGCTGCTGCTGCCGATCCTGGCCTACGCCGTGCTCTACAGCCGGATGATGGACCGCGACGGCCGGGACCGCTACGTCGTCTACACCCGCTCCGAGCAGCGCACCAAGGAAGCGGCCATCGAGTTCGTCGACGGCATCCAGGTGGTGCGCGCGTTCGGCCAGGCGGGCAAGGCGCACAGCGTCTTCCAGGACGCCGTCGAGCACCAGGCGCGCAGCGTCGACCGGCTGAAGACGCCGATCATCAAGGTGCAGGCGGCCTCCGACATCGTCGTCACCCCGGTGTTCGTGATGCTGGTCGTGGTCTTCGCCGGGCTGGCCGCGGTGGGTCTGGACTGGGTGCCGCCGCTGGACGTGCTGCCGTTCCTGCTGGTCGGCCTGGGCCTCGGCAGTTCGTTGCTCAACCTCGGCTACGGCGCGCAAGCGTTGCGCGCGGCGGCGGTCGCGGCGCAACGACTCTACGACCTGCAACAGACGCCGGAACTGAGCACCGACGCGCACGCATCCGATGCGGCGCCCTCCGCGCCCGCTGGACTGGTCCGGTTCGAAGGCGTCGGCTTCGGTTACCGCAGCGGCCACGACGTGCTGCACGACATCGATCTCGAACTCGCGCCGGGCACCATCACCGCGCTGGTCGGCCCCAGCGGCTCCGGCAAGTCGACGCTGGCCAAACTGCTGCCGCGCTTCTACGACGTGGGCGCGGGCCGGATCACCATCGGCGGCAGGGATATTCGTGACTTCCCGAGCGAAGAGCTCTATCGCACCGTTGGTTTCGTCTTCCAGGATGTGCGGCTGATCCGCGGGACCATCCGGGAGAACCTGCGCCTGGCCCATCCGGACGCCGATGACGCGGCGGTGGAAAAGGCGGCCCGCGCCGCGCAGATCCACGACCGGATCGTCGCGCTGCCACGCGGATACGACTCCGAGATCGGCGTCGACGCGACCCTCTCCGGCGGCGAGGCGCAACGGCTCTCCATCGCCCGCGCCCTGCTCGCCGACACCCCGGTGCTGGTGCTGGATGAGGCGACCGCCTTCGCGGACCCGGAATCCGAAGCCGCCGTGCAGGACGCGCTGGCAGTTCTGGTCGCGGGTCGCACCGTGCTGGTCATCGCGCACCGGCTGCACACCATCACCGGAGTGGATCGCATCCTCGTGCTCGAGGGGGGACGGCTGGTGGAGCAAGGCGAGCACGCGAGCCTGGTCGCCGCGGGCGGCACCTATCAGCGACTGTGGGAGATCAACGAGGCGGCGCTGGGCGAGATCGCCCTCGTCGAACGTGCGGAGGGCGTCCGATGATTCGCAAGGTACTCGACCTGGTTCCGGCCGAATTCGCCCACCTGACGCCGAGGTTGTTCGCCGCGATCGTGGCCCAGGCGCTCAGCCAGGCGCTGGCGTATCTGCTGCTGGTGCCGGTGTTGCAGGCGCTGTTCGACGACGACCTCGGCCGCGCGTGGCTGTGGGCGCTGGGCATGCTGGCCGCGGTCGCGGGCGTGGTGGTGTTCGGTTACCTGCAGGCCGCGATCGGACTGCGCGTCGGCGTCGGCATGCAGCGCGGATTGCAGACCCGGCTCGGCGACCACCTCAACGCGCTGCCGCTGGGCTGGTTCGAGACCCACGACGCCGGACCGCTGGGACGGCTGATGGTCGAGAACGTGCGCGAACTGCAGGGCCTGGTCGCCTACCTGCTGGCCAAGATCCTGACCGGCGTCATCGTCCCGCTCGCGGTCGCGGTGGGCATGCTGCTGGTCGACTGGCGTATCGCGGTGGCGATGCTGCTCGCCGCGCCGGTGCTCTATCTGGTCAACGGCCTGGCGAATCGCGCCTACACCGGCGCGGACAAGCGCCTGCACGCCGCGGCGGCCGAAGCCGATTCGCGCGTCATCGAATTCGCGCAGGCGCAGCCGGTCCTGCGGGCCTTCGGCGCGGTGGGCGCGGGCAACCGCGCGCTCGACGCGGCGCTGGCCGGGCAGCGGTCGGCGGGTGCGCGCATGGTCTTCGCCAGCGTGCCGGGCCTGATCCTGTTCGCGCTGTTCGTGCAGGCGGTGTTCCTGCTGCTGGTGTACGTCGCGGTCGCCCGGGTGACCGACGGCGCGATCTCGGCCGCCGCCGCCGTCGCGCTCGTCGCGGTGAGCTCGCGATTCATCGAACCGGTCAATCAAGCCGCGCAGTTGGGCAACGCGCTGCGCTCGGCGGCGACGGCCGCGGACCGGATCACCGAATTGCTCGCCGAACCGGTGCTGCCGGAGGCCACCGCCCCGGTCACGCCCGGCGCGCCATCGGTGATCTTCGACGACGTGAGCTTCGGCTATCGCGATGGCGAGCCGGTGCTGTCGGGCGTCACCTTCAGCGTTCCCGCGGGCACCACCACGGCCATCGTCGGACCGAGCGGCGCGGGCAAGACGACCCTGCTGCGGCTGGCCGCCCGGTTCTACGACGTGGATTCCGGCCGGGTGGCGGTGGGCGGGCACGACGTGCGTGACCAGCCGTCGGCGACGCTGTTGAGCCAGCTGTCGCTGGTCTTCCAGAACGTCTACCTGTTCGACCAGTCGGTGGCCGACAACATCAGGATCGGCAAGCCCGGGGCGGACGACGCCGAGGTGCGGCGCGCGGCCGAAGCGGCGCGGGTGGACGAGATCGTCGAGCGTCTTCCCGACGGTTTCGACACCCGCGTCGGCGAGGGCGGCACCGCGTTGTCGGGCGGTGAGCGGCAACGCGTCTCGATCGCGCGGGCGCTGCTGAAGGACGCGCCGATCGTATTGCTGGACGAGGCGACCAGCGCGCTCGACCCGCACAGCGAGGCGGTGGTTGTGCGCGGCGTGCACGAGATCACCAGGGACAAGACGGTCATCGTCGTCGCGCACCGGCTCGCCACCATCGCGCACGCCGACCAGATCCTGTTCCTGGACGGTGGCCGCATCGTCGAGCGCGGCACGCACGACGAACTGCTGGCGCTGGGCGGCCGCTACGCCGCCTTCTGGAACGAGCGCTCCCGCGCGACGGGTTGGCGGCTGGAACCGGCTCCGGCATAGGCGGGCACGAGGTCCCGTCGCCGGACAGGCGGCGGGGCCCCGCATCGGTGGGAGTTACTTCCAGTAGGCGCGCGCTTTGATCGCGGTTTTCGGCAGCGCGTGCGCGGTTTTGAGCGTCTTGACGATCGAGCGGGTGGTGTGACCGTCGCAGGCCACCCAGGCGAAAGCGTCCTCCGGGCAGTCGATCTCGTGGGCCTGCTCGCGCATCAGCCGCCCGTCGTCGACGCGCTGCAGCCAGGTGACCTGGTGGTGCGGCTTGTTGCGGACCGGGAGGGTGCGGTCGGACTCGTACTGCCATTCCAGCCAGACCCGTGCCGGGGTGTCGCCGATCGCGTCGAGCAGGGAGTTGATCGCGGGCAGCGACGCGGTGTCACCGAAGATCAGATACTCGCTGTGGGCGGTCTCCGGCAGCTGGAAGTCCGAACCGAGGACCGAGGCATCGATCTCGTCGCCCACACCGGCTTTTCGAGCCCATTCCGCGGCCGGGCCGTCGTGCAGGGCGAATTCGATCCAGAAGCGGTCGTTCTCCGGGTCGGGGTCGACCAGGGTGTATCCGCGCTGATGTTCTCTGTCCCCGTTGGGGATCCACAGCCGCACCCACTGGGTCGGGTGCACCGGATGGTCGGCGAGCAGGCCCCCCGCGCTGAAACCGAGCCGGACGAACTTGTCGGTGATCTGCTCGGTCGAGGTGACGGTCAGCCGATAGTCATCGGCCCGCCACGCCTTCAACATCAAGCCTTCGAATCCTCTGCCCATGCGACTAAGGGTAGCCTAATCACACTTGGAAGTGGAGGCGTAGGCCGTGCCGGCGCGAAACGGCCCCGGAACTCGGAAGCCGAGTTCGACGGGACCGTTTTCGCGCCGCGGTCGATCAGACGCTGCAGGGGACCGACGCGTAGTAGCCGATGGTGCACTCGGATTCGCGGGTCAGCTTCCACGTGCCATCGATCCGGCGCCAGGACACCTCGATCGCCGGGAAGGGGGAGAAGCCGTCGACGGTGGTCATCAAGTTGGCGGAGAGGGTGTCACCGTTGACGCTGACCGGACCCTGGACCGACCAGCGGAAGCTGGGCACCGAGTTCATCACGCCGGCGATCTGATCGATCATCGGCAGTCCCGCCTCGCCCGCCTCCAGTTCGGCGGCGCGGGCGGAGCGCGACGCTCCGGTGTTCAGCAGCACCTGCAACTTGGCCTGCAGTTCCCCGACCGAAGGCGCCGCGGTGCGGACCACGGCGGGCGCCGCGGTAGCGGGGGCGATGCCGGCGAATCCGCCGACGAGCGTGGCCGAGACGATGGCGAAGGCCGCCGCGGTTGCTCTGATCTTGCGGTTGTTCATCTGCGTACTTCCGTTTCGTTCCAGGGCGATTGCTCGCCTGCCCCTGCGGAGTTCGCCACAGGAGCGGTTGCCTCTAGCAATATAAGGTAAGCCTATGCAAACATGTGTGCGTGCATGTCCAGTCTCACGGTGACGTCGTCGCGGGCGACCAGCCGCACAGCTGAGTGCCCGACCGATAGCTGAGCAGTGGCTGGAAACACAGATGGGAGAACCGGTGGACAGACTTCTCGTGGTCGGTGGCGGCCCCAAGGCCATGGCCGTGGCGGCGAAGGCGCACGTGCTGCGCGAACTGGGATTGGCGGCGCCGGAGGTCGTCGTCGTGGAATCGCAGGCGGTCGGCGGCAATTGGCTCTCCAGCGGCGGATGGACCGACGGTCAGCACCGGCTCGGCACCAGCCCGGAGAAGGATGTCGGCTTCCCGTATCACTCGACCTGGGCGCGGGGGCACAATCGCGCCATCAACGAGGCGATGCAGCGGTTCAGCTGGACCTCTTTCCTGATCGAGCGCGGCACCTACGCCGAATGGGTGGACCGGGGCAGGCCGCATCCGCACCACCATGTGTGGGCGAAATACTTGCAGTGGGTCGCGCGCAAGACCGGGGTCGAGCTGGTGCTCGGCACGGTGCGCACCATCTCGGCGGCCGCCGACGGCTGGCTGGTCCGCGTGGTGGACGCGAACGGCGTCGAATCCGAACTCGACGCCGACCGGTTGATGATCACCGGCCCCGGGCGCAGCGACCGCGCGCTCGCCCGGCACCCGAAAATGCTGAGCATCGCCGAATTCTGGGATCTGGCCTGCCGCAGGCGGTTGCCCGCGTCCTCGCGGGCGGCGGTGATCGGCGGTGGGGAGACCGCCGGATCGGCGCTGGACGAACTGGTGCGTCACGACGTGCTGACCGTGTCGGTGATCTCCCCGGCGGCCACGATCTACACCCGCGGCGAGAGCTTCTTCGAGAACTCGCTCTACAGCGATCCGGCCAAGTGGCGGGCGCTGAGCCTGGGGGAGCGGCGGGATGTGGTGCGGCGCACCGATCGCGGCGTCTTCTCGGTGCGGGTGCAGGAGAATCTGCTCGCCGACAGCCGGGTCCATCATCTGCAGGGCCGGGTGGTGCGGGTGGCCGATCAAGGTGATGGGGTCGCGTTGACCCTGCGCAACGATCTGCGCCCGGATCAGGTGCACGCGTTCGACTTGGTGGTCGACGCGACCGGCGGGCAGCCGCTGTGGTTTCTCGAACTGTTCGATTCCGACGCCGCCGATCTGCTGGAGCTGGCCATCGGCGGGCCGGTCACCCAGGCGCGGCTGGAGGCGGCCATCGGCCACGACCTCGCCGTCTCCGGACTCGAGGCGAAGCTCTATCTGCCGAATATGGCGGGGCTGGCACAGGGGCCGGGATTCCCGAATCTCAGCTGCCTGGGCGAACTTTCGGATCGAGTGCTGGCCGGTGCGCCGGTGCGCTCGACCACAGTGCGCCACTTCGGAGCGAACTCGGCATTTGCATAGGCTAGGCTAGCCTTACTTAGAGTTCGTCGAGGATAGGTTCGGTATGCGCATCGTGTCGTTCGGCTTCCAGACCTGGGGCCGCAAAACCCTGCAGGCCCTGATCGATTCCGGTCACGACGTGGTGCTCGCGGTGACGCATCCGGCCAGCGAACAGTCCTACAAGGCCATCTGGTCGGATTCGGTCGAGGAACTGGCGCGCGAGCACGGGATCCCGGTGCACCTGACCGAGCGCGCCGACGCGGAGACCATCGACCTGGTCAAGCGGGCCGAGCCGGACGTCATCGTGGTGAACAGCTGGTACACCTGGATGCCGCTGGAGCTGTACAACCTGCCTCCGCACGGCACGCTCAACCTGCACGATTCGCTGCTGCCCAAATTCACCGGCTTCTCGCCGGTGCTGTGGGCGCTGATCAGCGGGGAGACCGAGTTCGGGCTGACCGTGCACCGGATGGACGAGCAACTGGACACCGGCGACATCCTGGTGCAGCATTCGCTGCCGATCGGCCCGGAGGCCACCGGCACCGAACTCGTGCTCGCCGGAATGGAACTGATTCCCGGGGCCGTGCGGGAAGCGTTGCACGCGCTGGAGACCGGCACCGCGGTGTGGCGGCCGCAGGACAAGACGCAGCGAACCTACTTCCACAAGCGGTCCGAGCGCGACAGCCGCATCGACTGGCGCACCCACGCGGTCGATCTGGAGCGGTTCGTCCGCGCCCTCTCCGAGCCGTACCCGCGCGCGTTCAGCTACTACCGCGGCGAGAAGATCGAGGTGCTGGCGGCGCGCGTGTCGGAGGCGCGCTACGGCGGCACGCCCGGCCGGGTGATCGTGCAGGAGGGCGGCGGCACCGTGGTCTGCGGGCCGGACGCCTACCGGGGCAACCCCGGCTTGGTGCTGACCCGGGTGCGCACGTCGGACGGGGTGGAACGGTCGGGAGCCGAATTCTTCACGCGCGGGGGCTATCTCACCGATTCGCCGGAGTGATCCGCCGCCATGTCGACCATCGCCGATTCCGCGCGTCTACGCGACGGCGCGGAGCCCGCCCGCGCCGGTGACGAGCGGGTTCCGCTGTCCTCGGGCCAGCGCCGGGCCTGGTTCCTGCAGACCAGGGACCCCGACGACGCCACCCTGAACATCTGTTTCGCCTACCGGCTGACCGGCCCGCTGGACGCGGCCCGGCTGCGCGCGGCCGTCGATCGCGTGGTGGCGCGGCACGACATCCTGCGCACCACTTACGGATCCGGCCCGGACGGCGAGCCTTACCAGCTGGTCCACGACGATCTGTCCGCACCGTGGCTGGAAGTCGACATCGCCGATCTCCCGGAATCCAGCCGCAACCGCCGGGTCGAGGTGCTGGCGCGCCGCGCGGTCGGCGAACCGTTCGACCTCACCCGCGCCGCGCCGCTGCGGCTGCTGCTGTTGCGCACCGGCCCGGCGGAGTTCGTCTTCGTGCTGGTCATCCACACGATCTGCTGGGACGACGACTCCTGGAGCGTGTTCCGCGCCGAGGTCAACGCCGCCTATCGCGGCGCGCCGGCGACGACGCCGACCCAGTACGTGGACGTCGCGGTGCACGGCACCACCGGTGAGCCGGAGGACGCCGCCGTCGAGTTCTGGCGCCGCACGCTGCGGCCGCTGCCGGAACCACTGGAACTGCCGAACCGATCCCCGCTCGCGGGCACGGGGAACCGGCAGGCGGGCCACCGAGTGCTGGACGTGCCCGCCGAACTCGTGGACCAGGTGTACGCCTTCGCGGGCGACTACGACACCAAGCCGTTCGCGGTGCTGCTGGCCGCCTACTACACGGTGATCCACCGCTACACCGCCGCGACGGATTTCCTGGTGGCGGTGCCGGTGTCCAACCGAGGTCCCGCCGCGGTGTCGGCCATCGGGTACTTCGGCAACACGCTGCTGCTGCGCGCCGGGTTCGCTCCGGAACATTCCTTCGCCGATTTCGTCGCGCTCGTAGCCGAGAGCTGCGCGGCGGGATTCGCGCACCAGCATGTCGGCATCGATCGCGTTGTCCGTGAGGTCAACCCGGATCGCGCCGACGGACGCGACGGGCTGGAGCAGCTGGTGAGCGTCGGTTTCGGGGTGCGCGAGAGCGCGCGCGGATTCGACTTCGACGGCGTCACCGCGCACGGAGTGCAATTCGGCGGGTCGGTGGCCCAGTTGCCGCTGCGCCTGAACGTGGTGCTCGACGAGCGGGGCGTGCACCTGGAAGCCGAATATGCCGCGGACCTGCTGCCGGACGCGGTCGTCGAGCAGTTGCTGCGGCACTACCTGCATCTGGTCGGCGCGGCGGTGACCGAGCCGACCCGCGCGGTGGGCGATCTCGAGTTGTTCCCGGCGGCGGAGCGGGAACGCGTCGCGGCGCTGTCGCACGGCGAACTGGTCGGCACGCCGCCGACCACCGTGCCCGCGCTGCTGCAACGGCGCGTGGCCGCCACCCCGGACGCGGTCGCGATCATCGCGCCGGGCTTGGCGAACACGGCGCCGGTCACCCTCACCTACGCCGAGCTGCACAGCCGGGCCAACCGGCTGGCGCACTGGCTGATCCGGCAGGGAATCGGGACCGAGGACGTCGTCGTGCTGCGACTGACCACCTCCGTGGAGTTCGTCGTCGCGGTGCTCGCC
This sequence comes from Nocardia sp. NPDC003726, assembly GCF_053586955.1. Classification (NCBI taxonomy): domain Bacteria; kingdom Bacillati; phylum Actinomycetota; class Actinomycetes; order Mycobacteriales; family Nocardiaceae; genus Nocardia; species Nocardia sp. NPDC003726. The sequence goes on from NZ_JBSFNF010000013.1 coordinate 60,900, forward strand.
GTGCTCGCGGCGGGCGCGGCCTACCTGCCGATCGACCCCGCCGACCCGGCCGATCGAGTCGACGCACTCGATCGCGCGGCCGGTCCCCGCCTGCGGCTCGGGCAGCACGAGCTGGCGGCCGCCGAGCAGGCCGCCGAGGGCCTGCCGTCGCACGCGCCGACCGACGCCGAACGCGTGCGCCCGCTGCGGCCGGACAATCTCGCCTACGTGCTCTACACCTCCGGCTCGACCGGCAAGCCCAAGGGCGTGCCGGTGCCGCACGCGGCGCTCGCCGAGCACCTGACCGGCTTCGCCGCGGAGGGCGGCATCACCGCGGCCGACCGGCTGCTGCAATCGGCGCCGCTGAGTTTCGACGCCTCGCTGCTGGACATCTTCGTGACCCTCACGGTAGGCGCGAGTCTGGTGATCCCCAAACCCGGTGCCTTCCGGGACATCCCGTACGTGGCGGACCTGATCGAACGCTGCGGTGTGACCGTGCTGCACATGGTGCCCTCCCAGTTGAGCACGTTCCTGATGCTGCCGGAAGTCAGCGAGTGGCAGGCGCTGCGCTACGTCCCGGTCGGCGGGGAAGCGCTGCTCGGCGAGGTCGCCGACCGATTCGCGGGTGTCTTCGATGCCGAGTTGCGCAACCACTACGGACCCACCGAGGCGGTGGTGTCGGCGACGCACTTCACCGTCGACGGCCCGCAGGGCACCGGGATCGTGCCGATCGGCGTGCCCAACCGCAACGTCCACGTCTATCTGCTCGATGCTCGCCTGCACCCGGTGCCCTCCGGCGTCGTCGGCGAAATATATCTGGGTGGAACGCAATTGGCGCGCGGATATCTCGACCGGCCGGGATCGAGCGCGGAGCGGTTCGTCGCCGATCCGTACCGGCCGGGCAGCCGCATGTACCGCACCGGCGATCTGGCCCGCAGGGACGAGGCGGGCGTGCTCGAATTCGTCGGCCGCGCCGACGAACAGGTGAAGGTGCGCGGTCACCGGATCGAACTCGGCGAAGTGCGGGCCGCCATCGCGGGCCATCCCGCGGTGGCGCGCTGCGAGGTCGTCGCGGTGACCGACGCCGCGATCGGTCCGATGCTCGCCGCCTACGTGGTGGCGGCCGAGGACGACATCGATCTCGACCAGATCCGGGCGCACGCGGCGGCCGTCCTGCCCGATCACATGGTGCCCGCCGCTTTCGCGGTCCTGGCGGAGATTCCGCTGACCGCGCACGGCAAGCTCGATCGCCGCGCGCTGCCGGAGCCGGTGCGCGGCGCGGCGCACGCGTACCGGGAACCGAGCACCGCAGGCGAGATCCGGCTCGCCGAGCAGTACGCCAGGATTCTCGGCCTGGACCGAGTGGGCGCGGACGACTCGTTCTTCGAACTCGGCGGGCATTCGCTGCTGGCCAATCGGCTGCTGGCCTGGATAAGGGAGGAGTTCGGCGTGGAGATCGATGTCCGCGTGCTGTTCGACACCCCGACGGTCGCCGAGCTCGCCGCCGCGCTGGAAGCGAGTTCCGCGGGAACGCGCGACGATCTGAGCGGGGAGCAGCGCAGGCGGGTGCTCGGCGAGTGGGCCAACGGCGTCGCGCTGTCGGACGTGCCGGGCGTCGAAGAGTTGATCCGCTCGGCGCGCACCGTTCCAGGCCCGCGTCGCGCCCTGCTGTGCGCGGGCGAATCTCTCACCTACGACGCGCTCTTCGAGCGACTGGCCGCGCCGCGCGCGACGTCGACGCATCCGGTGGACACGCTGGTCGCCTTGCTCGCGCGCACGATCGCGCACGGCGAGGACGACGCGCTCGCGGCCGCGGTCGCCGATCGCCGCGCCGTCGCCGCGCACCAGCGCTCGCGCAGCGCCGATCCCGCCTTCGCCGCGCCCGACGTGCGGCTGCTCGCGGTGACCGGCGACGCGCGGCGCGCCGTTGTGGAACTGCTCGCCGCGCTCGCCGACGGCGCCAGTCTGCTGGTCGCCACCGAGGCGCAACGGGTCGATCCGGTCGCGCTGGCCGAACTCGTCGCCGCGCACGCGGTGACCCACGTGGTGCTGGCGCCGGTGACCGCGGTCGCGCTCGCGGACGAACTGCCGCAACTGCCCAGTGTCCGGCGCTGGGACGTGGCGGGCGTCGACGCGCCCGCGACGCTGTCCACCCGGCTGGCGGCGATGTCGGCGGATTCGGTCGCGGTCGCCTGCTACGGCGTGCCCGAATACGCCGGGCCGGTGGCCAGGGGACCGCTGGACGGCAGCGGCCGGGTCAGGCCGATTCCGGGTGCGCGGGTGCTGGTGCTCGACGCCGCGCGGCGTCCGGTGCCGCCCGGGGTGATCGGCGATGTCTACGTGGGCGGAGCCGGGCTCGGCGCGCCGGCCGACGCGGCGCGGTGGGTCGCCGACCCCTATCTGGTGGGCGGCCGGCTGGTCCGCACCGGTGATCGCGGCTGGTGGGACACCGACGGGTGGCTGAATCTCGACAAGGAGCTGACGAAATGAACACGGTCCGAACTACGGGGCGTCCGCGCCGGGGCACGCTCGGCCGGATGGGTCTGGCCGCGCTCGCGCTGAGCCTGGTCTGCTCGCTGGCGGCCTGCGGCTCCAGCACCGGCGACGACAGCGCCGACGGCGCGGTGAAGATCACGCACAGCCTGGGGGAGACCGAGGTTTCCGGCACCCCGCAGCGCGTGGTCACCCTCGGCAACCAATGGCTCGACGCCACGCTCGCGCTGGGGGTGACGCCGGTCGGTTTCGCCGACAACATCTCCATCGGCGCGCAGTCCAAGCCCCCGTGGGCGCCGGACTCGCTCGCGCAGGCAAAGGCGCTGAGCATGGGCGGCGACATCGTCGAACAGATCGCGGCGCTGGAGCCGGACCTGATCCTGGTGCCCGGCTTCATGGTCGACAAAGCGATGTACGACAAGCTGTCCAAGCTGGCTCCGACCATCGGCCCGGTGACGCCGGGCGCGCAGGTCGACCGGTGGGCCGATCAGGTGAACACGCTCGGCAAGGTGCTGCACCGGGAAACCGAGGCGAGCAAGGTCGTCTCCGACGTCGAGGCCCGCATCGACGCGGTCGGCGCCAAGTACCCGAAGCTGCGCGGCAAGACCTTCTTGACCTGCATGCTGACCGGTCCCGCCCAGTTGATGGTGCTCGCCGACCCGAAGGACGGTTCGGCGGCGCTGTTCACCCGGCTCGGCATGGACATCCCCCAGAAGATCGCGCAGGAGGCGCCCGCGGGCGGCCGGTTGGCCCTGTCGCCGGAGCGGCTCGGCGACCTCACCTCCGACCTGCTGATCTGCGGCGCGATGCCGGTATTCGCGGAGAAGTTCAAGCAGCTGCCCGGATACGCGGAGCTGCCGTCGGTGCGCAACAACGGCATCGCGTTCGTCGACGTGACCACCATCAGCGCCATCAACACCCCCACGGCTCTTTCGGTGCCGTACGTGCTCGACAAGCTCGACCCGACGTTCGCGGCCGTCGGTAAGTAAGGAAGGAACGCAATGTCGGATTCGTCCGTGAACGGGGCCACCACCGGTGACCGGGGCACGCCGCTGTCGCTCGCACAGCAGGCGGCGCTGCTGCCCGAACGGTTGCGCCGGGTGCCCGCAGCCAATCTGTTCGTCGCGCTGGAGATCACCGGTGAACTCGACGGAGACGCCTTCGAGCAGGCCGCGGCCGCGCTGCTGGCCGAGCACGAGATTCTGCGCAGCGTCTTCCCGGACGACCGGCGCATGCCGTATCAGCGTGTGCTGCCGGTGCCGGACACGGTGGTCGAGGTGGTCCACGCCGACGCCGCCGCGCTCGGCCCCGCGCTGCACGCCGACGCCGAGCACCGATTCGACCTGGTGCGCGGCTTGCCGATCCGGATTCGCCGCTACGACTCGGGCGATCGCGCCGTCGTCTCGATCGCGGTGCATCCGGTGGCCGCCGACGACCGCAGTCTCGAACTGCTGACCGAGGCGCTGTTCGCGGCCTATGAACTCGGCACCGCGCAGCCGGCGACCTCGCAGTACCGCGCGTACGTCGCCACGCAGCTGCGCGCCCTGGCCAATCGGGACGCGCCCGAACTGGCCTACTGGACCGAACGGCTCGCGGAGCTGCCCGAGCGGGCTGTGCCGGTGCCGGGCGATGCCACCGGCCCTACGCGGCACAGCTTCACGGTTCCCGCCGCGACGCTGTCGGCGCTGCGCGGCGAGCAGGAGACGACGGCGGCGTTCGCCGCGGTGCTGGCGCGGGCGCTGCGGGACGCGGGCCTCGGTGATGACGTCCTGATCGGCGTCATCGATCCGGCCCGCACCGATCAGACCGAGCACAGCCTCGGCAATTTCGCCAATCACCTTGTGCTGCGCCTCGATCCGACCACAGGACCGCGCGAACTGCTGGCGGTCGCCGGGCAGCGCCTCGCCGAGGCCCGCGCGCACGCGACGGCCCGCATCGAGCGGCTCACCCACGAACTGAAGGGCGCGGCGGCGGTGACGACCGGTGCGCTGTTCCAAGCGCTGCTCGGGGTGCGCGCCGAGCGGCCCGGCATCGTGACCGCCGACTTCGCTGTGCGGGAGACGATGCGGCGCTCCGGCCGTCCACACGGCGTCGATCTGGTCGTCGACGTCGTGACCGGCGCGCAGGACGCCACCGTGACGATCGAGTTCACTTCCGCCTTCGCGGCGGCGGGCGAGTTCGCCGCCCACCTGGAGGCGCTGTGCGCCGCCTTCGCGCAGGGCCGCGACGAGCAGGCCGAGATCGCGCTGTTCGCGGCAGCGGCAGCGGGTGACGGGTTCGGCGGACCTGGTCTCGGCGGCCCGCCGCAGACCGAGGCGGAGACCTTGATCGCGGCGGCGATCAGGAAGGTGCTCGAGTTCGACGACGATGACGAGATCGGCCGCGCCGACACGTTCTTCGCACTCGGCGGCGACTCCATCGCCGCGTTGCGCCTGGTCACCGAACTCGGGGAGCAGGGGTACGCGCTGGACGTGCAAACAGTGTTCGCGCATCCGTCGATCCAGGAGCTGGCGTCGCAGCTGACCGACGCGGCGCCGGCGCAGCCGCAAACCGCCACTGTCGCGCCGATGGCCGCCTCCGGCCTCGATCCCGCGGCGCTGGCCACCCTCGGCAAGAGATTCGGCGCGTCGTGAGCGCACCGCGAATCCTCGATGTCGTAGCGCTCTCTCCGCTGCAACGCGGTCTGTACTCGGTCAGTTCCCTGTCCGGCCCGGTGGACCCGTATCTGGTCACCTTCGCGGTCCGGATCGAAAACCTGGCCGACATCGCGCCGCTGCGGACCGCATTCGATCAATTGCTGACCCGCTATCCCCATCTGGGCGGCGCGGTGGTCACCGACGGCCTGCCGCATCCGGTGCTCGTGATCACCTCGGCGGGCCGGATCGGCTGGCAGGAGGTGGATCTGCGCGACGCCGACGATCCCGCCGCCGCCGCCATGCTGCTGTACTGGGCGGAGGGCCGCAAGCGCATCGACCTGGACAACGGCCCCTTGTTCCGGGTGACCGCGGCACGGGTCGGCGCGCGCGACTACGAGCTGATCTGCACCGCCCATCACATCGTCGTGGACGGCTGGTCGATCCCGCTGCTGTTCGCCGACCTCATCGCACTGCACGCCGGGGCGGGCGCGACCCTGCCGCCCGCTCCGCCGCTGCGCGACCACGCGGCATGGCTGGCCTCGCGCGACACCGCGGAGTCGGTGCGGGCGTGGAGCGAAGCGCTCGCGGGGCTGGCCCCCATGCCGATGCTGGCCCCGCCCGCCCAGGCCGATATCCCGGTGCTGGGGCAGACCCGGCTGGATCGCGCGTCCACCGCGACGGTCACCGGCTGGGCGCGGCGCAACGGCCTGACGCTGAACACCGTGCTGCAAATGGCCTGGGCGCGAGTGCTTTCCGGGCTGACCGGCCGCGACGATGTCGTCTTCGGTCAGACCACCTCCGGCCGCGACGCCTCGTTGCCCAACGCCGACCGGCTGGTCGGCGCGCTGGTCACCACGATTCCGGTCCGGGTCCGCGCCGACGAGCGCGCGCCGGCGGCGATCGGCGCGCAACTGCAGCGCGAGGTGGCCCTGCTGCGCGCACACGAGTATCTGGGGGTCGCCGAGATCACCCGTCAGGCCGGTATCGGGCAGCTCTTCGACACCCTGCTGGTCTTCGAGAACACGCCGCTGGGCGCCGTGACGGAACGGATGCCGATGGCGGGCGGCGCGACGATGCTGCCGCGGCGGGTCGATTCGCCGAGCCACTATCCGATCGCGGTCGTCCCGGTGGTCGAGCAAGACGAGCTGATCGTGCGGGTCGAAGTCCGGCCCGACCTGGTGTCCCGATTCCAACCGGACCGGCTGGCACGGCGTTTCGCCGAGGTGGTGCGGCGCATGGTGACCGCGACCCGCGCGTGCGACGTGGACATCCTGCTGGACGACGAACCCGCGGCCCTGGTCGCGCCCGTGCCGCGCGCGGCGGAACATCCGACGGTGCCGGACGCGTTGTTCGCCGCGGCCGCGCGCGCGGGTGACGCGGTCGCCGTGGTGGACGAGGACGGCGAACAGACGTTCACCGAATTCGCCGCCGCCGTCACGGCACTGGCCGAAGGCTTGTGCAGCGCCGGAGTGCGCGCCGGTGACGCGGTCGCCGTCGTGTTGCCACGGGATCGCCGAGTGTTGCACGCTCCGTTCGCGATCGGGCGGATCGGCGCGCTGTGCGTGCACGTCGATCCCGCTACGCCCGCGGATCGGCTGGCCTACATCCTGGAAACGTCCGGTGCGCGAGTCGTGCTCGCCGATCAAGCCTTCGGCGATGTGCTCGCGGAGTGCGCGGACGTGCGGCATGCCGGTACCGGCCCGCACGGCGAACTGCACCTGGCCGGGGACCGCGAGCGACGTCCCGCCGAGGGACCACGGCCGGGCCCGACCACGCCGTTCTACGCCGTCTTCACCTCCGGCACCACCGGCAGGCCGAAAGGCGTTGCGGTGTCCCACGGCGCGCTGCTCAACCACTGGGCGAACCACGAGCGCCGCATCCTCGCGCCGGTGGCGGCGGAGGCGGGACGGCGGCTGCGCGTCGGGCACGGCTGGTCCACCGGCTTCGACGCGGCATGGCAGCCGACGGTGGCCCTGCTGAGCGGGCACACCGTCGTGTTGCTCGGCGACAAGGTGCGCACGGACGCCGAACAGGTGGTCGCGGCGATCGAACGCCATCGCATCGATGTCTTCGACACGTCGCCGTCGATGCTGAGCAGGCTGATCGTCTCCGGGCTCTTCCTCGAGCGCGACGGTCGCGAGCACTGCCCGCTGCGGGTGCTGGCGCTCGGCGGCGAGGCCATCTCGCTCGACACCTGGGCGCGGTTGCGCGCGCTCGACGGCACCAGGGTGATCAACTTCTACGGGCCCACCGAGACCACGGTGGAAGCGCTGATGGCCGACGTGCTCGAGCACGAGGCGCCCACCATCGGACGTCCGTTCGACGGCATGACCGCCGAAGTGCTCGATCATCGGCTGCGCCCGGTGCCGCCGGGCGGTCACGGGGAGCTGTACCTCTCGGGGCCGCAGCTCGCGCTGGGCTATCTCGGCAGGCCGGGCACCACCGCCGCGGCGTTCGTCGCGGGGCCGCGCGGAAGGCGCTATCGCACCGGTGATCTGGTGCGGCGCACCGACGCGGCGACCGTGGTGTACGAGGGACGGGCCGACAGTCAGGTCAAGATCAACGGCTACCGGGTCGAGCCGGACGAGGCCACCGTGGTGCTGCGGGAACTGCGCGGCGTCGAGCAGGCGGCGGCGCTAGCGTTCGTCGAGAACGGCCGGACCAGGCTCGGCGCGCTGGTGGTCGCGGATCGCTCGGTCGAGGAGATCCGCGCCGCGCTCGCCCGGCGGCTGCCCCAATTCCTCGTCCCGAGCCGCATCGTGCACGTCGATCGGATTCCGTTGAATCGCAACGACAAGCTCGACGTGCAGGCGGCGACGGCGTTGCTCGCCCGGCCCGCGCGCGAAACGCGGGGCGGTGCGCCCGCGACCGAGACCGAGCGCGCGCTGCTCGAGGTGATCGCCGCGATGGGCGACGCCACCGCGGGGGTCGGACTCGACGACAGCCTGCTGGACCTCGGCATCGACAGCATCGGCGTCATCGATCTGGTGTCGCGCCTGCGCGGCGCGGGCTTCCGGGTGCGCGCCGAGGACGTGCTCGCGGCGACGGATCTGCGGCAGCTGGCGGCGGTCCTGTCGAGCGCGGAGCAACCCGAGGAAGCGCCGCGGGTGCCTGCGGGTACGGTCATCCCCCTGACCGCGCTCGCGCACGAGATCATCGCCAACGGCGACTATCGCTACCTGGCGCAGAGCCAAGTGCTCACGGTGCCGGTGGACGCGACGCCCGCCGACATCGTCGACCGGCTGGAGGCGCTGGCCTCCGCGCATCCCACGCTGCGCTCCCGGCTGGACTGGACGGCGGAGCGGACACCCGTGCTGATGGTCGGCGAATCCTCCGGCGTCGCGGAGCAATTCGAGATCGCCGACGACGAATCGGGCGCCGCGGCGGCCCGGCTGGCCGCCACGGTGGACCGGCTCGACCCCGAGTCAGGCCGCATGATGGCCGCCACGTTGCTGAACGGCCGGGAAGGCAAGCGGCTGCTGCTGTCGATCCACCATCTCGCGGTGGACGTGGTCTCCTGGCTCATCCTGGGTGACGACCTGCGCAGGCTCGCCGAAGGGCAGCCGCCGGTCAACGAGTCCAGGCCCGAGCCGGGGCCGATCCACGCGCCAGCGGCGACCCCGCCGATACTGGGCACGCCACTGGGCGGCAGGTTGACCGACCCCGCCGTCGATCGAGCGGGCAAGGCGTGGCAGCGGGTGGTCGAGCTGGACGCGCGGCGGACCGCCCGGCTGCTGGACGCCGCCGCCGAGAACGACGTGCCGCTGGAGGATTTCCTGCTGCTGGCCTGTGCGCGCGGCTTCGCCGACAGCGCCGACGCCGCCGGGCGGGTCGCGGTGACCAGGGAATCGCACGGCAGGCCCGCCGACGACGACAGCAGGCAGGTCGGCTGGTTCACCGTCGAAGAGACCGTGCTCGTTCCGCTCGCCGCGGCCCAGGCGTGGACTCCCGGCTCGGGCGCGGCCCCGGTGCGGGAGCGCACGCTCGACGCGCGCGGCCAGTTGCGCCTCAATCACCTCGGCCGGTTCGATCTCTTGCGATTCGGCTCCGGTCCGTGGACACCCGCGCCGCTGGCGGAGTTCACCGCCGAGTTCGGCATCGCGGCGCATCCGGATCTGCCGCTGCGTTTCACCGTGGACATCACCACAGCGGTGGTGCCGAGGGCGGACGGGCCGGTGCTGGTCGCTCAATTCGACGTGAATTCAGCGGTGTTCGACGAGGCCGAGGTCGAAAAGCGCTTGACGCGCTGGACGGCGGTCCTCGCCGATCCGGAGGTAGCCGGGTGAATGCCGGAGCCGGAACGGTGCGTGCGTAGGTTAGGCAAACCACACTCTGCCGCATGACGGGGTCTATGGGTTAGGATCCATTAAGTTAGGCAAGGCTTGCCTTTGAAATGCGCAGGCCGGTGTTCGGTGCGGTGAGGAGTCTGATGCTCGGCAAGGCGGAAGTTCGCGAGATCGTTGCGACGGACCTGGGAGTGGCTCCGGAAACCATCGGCGACGACGACGATCTCGTCGGTCTGGGCATGCACTCGATGAAGCTGATGCGTCTGGCCGCGCAATGGCGCAAGCAGGGCTACGACGTGCGCAGCTCCCATCTGGCACTGCAACCGACCATCGCCGCGTGGGCCGAACTGCTCGCGGCGAGCCGGGCCGGGGAAACCGCAACCGAGGCCGCGGCGCAGGCCCCCACGACCGAAAGCGCCCCCGAGTCGGACGAATTCCCGCTCGCCACCATGCAGCACGCCTACTGGGTCGGCCGCAGGCAGGACCAGCGGCTCGGCGGCGTCGCCGCGCACCTGTACGTCGAATTCGACGGCGCCGGACTGGAAGCCGACCGTATGCGGCGCGCGGTCGGGCGGCTGCTGCGCAGGCACGACATGCTGCGGGCCCAGTTCTCCGACAGCGGCACCCAGCGGATTCTGCCCGAGCCGCTGGTGCCGGTCTTCCACGCGAACGACCTGCGCGACGGCCACGACACCGGCGCGATCGAAGCCGAGCTGGAGCGGATCCGGCAGGACAAGAGCCACCAGCGCATGGACGTCGCGGCAGGTCAGGTGGTGGACATCGCGGTCACCGTCCTGCCGGGCGGAAAGCACCGGCTGCATCTCGATGTGGACATGGTCGCCGCGGACGCCCAGAGCTACCGCAGGATTCTCGACGATCTGGCCGCGCTGTACGAGGCCGACGACGATGCGCTGACGCCCATCGGCTGCACCTTCCGCGAGTACCTCGCCGCGAAGGAGCGCACCGCCAAGGACAACTCGGCCGACGCGCGGTGGTGGGCGGACAAGATCGGCGACCTGCCCGACATCCCCTCGCTGCCGGTGGTGCCGGAGAGCGATCGTCCCGACCCGTCGCGCAGCATCCGCCTGCATCACTGGTTCGACGCCGAGGCGAAGGCGCGATTGCACGCGAACGCCCACGGCAACGGCGTGACCCCGGCGGTCGCCCTGGCCACCGTGTTCAGCGAGACCATCGCGCGCTGGTCGGCGCGGCAGCGCTTCCTGCTCAACCTGCCGCTGTTCAACCGCGAACCGCTGCACGACGACATCGACCGGGTCGTGGGCGATTTCACCAACTCGGTGCTGGTGGACGTGGACGCACGCGAGACCGAGTCGATGGTGGCGCGGGCCAAGCGGTTGCAGCGCGAACTGCACACCTGCGCGGCGCATTCCGCCTACGAGGGCTTGGACGTGCTGCGCGACCTCGGCCGCGAGCGCGGCGCCCCGGTCACCCCGTCGGTGGTGTTCACCTCGGGCCTGGATCTCGGTGAGCTGTTCTCCGAGCGCGTGACCCGGGTGTTCGGCGAGCCGGTGTGGATCATGTCGCAGGGTCCGCAGGTGGATCTGGACGCCCAGGTGGCGGAGTTGTCCGGTGGCCTGCTGGTGAACTGGGACATCCGCAGGGACGCGCTGCCAGAGGGCGTGGCCGAGGCCATGTTCGAGCAGTTCCGTCGCACGCTGGAGGCGCTGATCGAACCGGACGCCGACTGGACGGCGGATCTGCGCATCGAGTTGCCCGCGGCCCAGCGTGCGGTCCGGGCCGCGGCCGACGACACCGACGCCGACCTCGGCGCGCGCACCCTGCACGGCGCGTTCTTCGACGCGGCGCGCGACCACCCCGAGCGCATCGCGCTGTACTGGCGCGACAGCGGGACGAGCAGCTACGGCGAACTGGCGGACCAAGCTCTCGCGGTCGGACACGCGCTGACCGCGGCGGGCGTTCGTCCCGGCGACACGGTGGCCGTCATCGTGGCGAAGGGCCACCGGCAGATACCCGCCGTGCTCGGCGTGCTCGCGGCCGGAGCCGCCTACCTGCCGATCGGCACCGATCAACCGAACGCCCGGCGCGATCGCATCCTGCGGCGCGGCGCGGTCTCCGTGGCGCTGCTGGACGAACCGGCCGAGCTGCCCGATGGCGTCACCGGGCTGACGCTCGCCGACGCACTCGCAGGCCCGCGACTGGACCGCGCGCACGACACCGACCCGAACGCCGTGGCCTACGTGCTGTTCACCTCCGGCTCGACCGGCGAGCCCAAGGGCGTCGAAGTGAGCCACCGCGCCGCGGCGAACACCATCGACGCCATCGACACCCGGTTCGGCATCGGCGCGGACGACCGCACCATCGGCCTGTCCGCGCTCGGCTTCGATCTGTCCGTCTACGACATCTTCGCCCCGCTGTCCCATGGCGGCGCGCTGGCTTGCGTGGACGCCGACACCGAGCGCGACGCCGCGGCATGGGCGGCCTTGATCGCCGAGGCGGGCGTGACGGTACTGAACTGCGCGCCCGGCCTGGTCACCATGCTGGCCGACACCGCGAGCCCGCAACAGCTTCGCTCGCTGCGCGTCGTGCTGACCGGCGGCGATCGGGTGAAGACTCGACTCGCGCAGCGGATGCGCGCCGCCGTGCCCGGTCTGCGCTTCGCCGGGCTCGGCGGCACCACGGAGACCGCGATCCACTCGACGGTGTGCGAGGTGACCGACGACTTCCCCGCCGAATGGGACAACGTCCCCTACGGCGCCCCGCTGCCCAATGTCCGGCTGCGCGTGGTCAACGAGCGCGGCGAGGACTGCCCGGACTGGGTGCCCGGCGAGCTGTGGATCGGCGGGGCGAGCGTCGCCGACGGCTACCGCGGCGATCCCGAGCGCACCGCCGAACGGTTCGCCGAACGCGACGGCGTGCGCTGGTACCGCACCGGTGATCTGGCCCGCTACCTGCCGGACGGAACGGTCGACTTCCTCGGCCGCGCCGATCACCAGGTGAAGATCCGCGGCTACCGCGTCGAGCTGGGCGAAGTGGAGTCGGCGCTGGCCGCGCTGCCCGGCGTGGACGAGGCGGTCGCACTGCTCACCGAGGCGGGCAGGCTGGCCGCTGCGGTGCGCGCGGATGCCGAAGTGACCGCCGACGCCGTCGCCGCCGCACTGCGGGAGTTGTTGCCCGCCTACATGGTCCCCGACGTCATCGAGGTGCTGGCCGACATCCCGCTGACCGCCAACGGCAAGCTGGACCGCGCCGCGATCCGGCGCAGGCTGGGCGCGGACGACGCGGCGGCGCGCATCACCTATGTGCCGCCTGCCGACGAGGTGGAGGCGGCGGTCGAGTTCATCGCCGCCCAGGTGCTCGGCGTGGACCGGATCGGTGTCGCCACCGACTTCTTCGACGCGGGCGGCAATTCGATTCTGGCGACCACGTTCACCGGTCAGGTGCGCGGCCTGCTCGCGGTGTCCGGCTTCGGCGTCACCGGCGTCTTCGAGGGCAGGACGGTGCGCGGGATCGCCGCCGGACTGCGTGCCGCGGAAGCGGATCCGGCCCGGTTGGAGCGCGTCAGCCGGATTCTGCTCGAACTCGCGCAGGTGAGTGTTCCCGAGCCCGCCGCGGTCTGACGACCCGCTCGGTTCTGTCCCACAAGGATTGGTGTGACGCAGATGCGATCGCTGGAAGAGCTACAGGAAGCGATGCGGGCCCGGCTCGCGGAAGAAGGGCTGGCCGCGGCGCCCACGGTGCCGGTGCGCCGGGACCCGGCCCGCGCGCCGTTGTCGTTCGGGCAGCGTTATGTATGGGCGCATCTGCAGATCGCACCGGACAGCACTGCCTACAACCTCTGTCTCGCGCTCACTTTCGAAGGCGAGGTGGTCGACGACGCGCTGCGTCGCGCCTTCCTCGCGCTGGCGCGGCGTCACGAGGTGCTGCGCACCACCTACCACAACGACGAGCAGGGCGAGCCCTACCAGCTCATCCACGCCGACCTGCCGCCGCGGGTGCGCGAGGTCGATCTCACCGCACTGCCCGCGCCGCAGGCGCGCGCCGAACTGGACGCGCTGGTCGCCGCGGCCGCGCACGAGAGCTTCGATCTGTCCCGCGAGTCGTCCATGCGGCTGACGTTCGCGCGCACCGACGCGCGCACTCTGACGGTGGTGCTGGTGATCCAGCACATCGCCTGGGACGGCATGACGCTGCCCGCGTTGTCGCGCGACGTGGAGCGGTTCTACCGGGAAGCGCTGGCCGGTGCGATCCGGGTGGAGCCGCCGCGCCTGCAGGTCGCCGATTTCGCCGAGTGGGAGCAGGATCGTTTCGCCGAGCAGGACCACGCCGCCGACGAGGCGTTCTGGGCCGGGCGCTTCGACGGCGACGTGCCCGAACTCCAGCTGCCGTACAACCGGCGGCCGGTCACTGTCACCGAGCGCGGCGCACGGCTGGACCGGCTGCTCACGACCACCGCGGACGCGAATCTCCGTGCGCTGAGCGCCCGTTGTGGCGCGACGCCGTTCGCGGTGTTCCTGGCGGCGTACTACGTCGCGCTGCGCCAGATGACCGGGCAGACCGAGATCGTCGTCGGCACCACGGTCGCCAACCGGGAAGACTCCGGTATGGAGCTGCTGATCGGCAACTTCAGCAACATGCTGCCGCTGCGGTTCACCGGAGTACGCGGCGGCGACCGCCCGGCCACGTTCGGCGACCTGATCGAGCATGTGCGCGAGGTGACCACCGAAGCGTTCCGGCACAAGCACTTCCCGCAGGAAGCGCTGGTCCGCGCGGTGAACAAGGCGACGGGCAATGTCGGATCGCGGCTGTTCGACACCATGGTGCTGTTCCTGCACCAGAAGATCGACGGCCCGCAGTTGCCCGGCGCGGTCACCAGCTGGCAGCTGGCCGACCACGGCGCGTCGCTGCTGCCCGTCGCGGTCGAGGCGTTCATGCACGCCGACCGGGTGGACGTGCAGATCACCTATCGCACCGATCTCTTCGACGCCGCCACCATCGAGCGGCTGCACGACTACATCGACCGGACGCTGGCCGCCGCCGCGATCGATGTGCCGGTGGACCGGCTGCTGGTGCTGACCCCGTCGGACGAACTCGCCGTGCGGACCTGGTCGCGCGGCGATGTCGTGCCGATCGAGCGGGACACCGTGGACGCGATGATCCGGCATTCGGCCGCGACCCATCCGGACCGCGTCGCCGTGGTGTTCGGCGACATCGAACTGAGCTACGCCGAATTCGACGCGCGGGTCAACCGATTCGCCAGACTGTTGCTCGCGCACGGCGTCCGCAACGGCGACCGCGTCGGCGTCTACGCCGAACGCAGCGAGCGACTACCGGTGGCGTTCGCCGCCGTGCTGCGGGCCGGGGCGGTCTATGTTCCCGTCGACCCCAGCTATCCGGCCGATCGCGTCGAGTACATGCTCGGTGACGCCGAGCCGGCCCTGCTGGTGCTGGCCGCGGCGGAAACCGTGGCCGTCGAAGGCATCGCGGTGATCGACCTGGACGCGCCGGAAACCGTCGCCGAGCTCGCAGGCCACGACGATTCGCCGATCCGTGAAGTGGAGCTGTCCCGCCCGATCCACCCCCTGGACGCCGCCTACCTGCTCTACACCTCGGGCACCACCGGCAGGCCGAAAGGCGTGGTGATCAACCATCGCGCGGTCGCCAACCACGTGCAGTGGATGCGCGACTATCTCGGCTTCGGAGCCGAGCGCATCCTGCAGAAGGCCCCGATCGGCTTCGATGTGTCGGTGTTCGAGCTGGTGAACGCGCTGTGCACCGGCTCGGCCACGGTGCTGCCGCCGCCGGACTGGTGGCAGGCCGACGTGGAGGCGCTGGCCGCGATCATCCACCGGCACCGGATCACCCAGGTGTCGCTGGTGCCGAGCGTGGTGCGCGCCTTCCTCGACGCCGGACCGGATCCGGACCGGCTGCGCTCGATGCGTTTCGTCTACCTCGGTGGCGAGGCGGTGCCGCCGCCGCTGGTGGAGGAGACCAGCCGGGTCTTCGGCGGCACGGTGCTGAGCCTGTACGGACCGACCGAGGCCGCGATGGACCTCACCCACGAGAACTTCGCCGGTGCGCTGGCGCGGCCGCAGGAGTTCCGGTCGGCGTTGATCGGCTTGCCGGAGTGGAATTCGAACGTCTACGTGCTCGACGAGCACCTGCGTCAGGTGCCGCCCGGCGTCACCGGCGAGCTCTACCTCGGCGGGATCCAGCTGGCGCAGGGCTATCACCGCAGGCCCGGCCTGAGCGCGGCCGCTTTCGTCGCCTGCCCGTTCGCCGACGAGCCCGGCGCGCGGATGTACCGCACCGGCGACATCGTGCGCTGGCATCCCAGCGGCAGCCTGGAATACCTCGGCCGGGCCGACGATCAGGTCAAGATCCGCGGGCACCGCATCGAACTCGGCGAGGTCGGCACGGTGTTGCGTCAGGTGCCGGGCATCGCCTCGGCCGCCGCCGTCGCGATCGAACGCGAAACGGACACGGTGCTGGTGGCCTACTACGTGGCCGAGCCGGGATCGGCGCTCGCCGCGGGTACCGACGCCGCGAACACCGAGGCCGTCAAAGCGCAGCTCGCCGAGCGGTTGCCGGACTACATGATCCCTTCCGCCCTGGTGAAACTGGCGGCGCTGCCGCTGACCGCGAACGGAAAGCTCGACCGGAAGGCGCTGCCGGTGCCCGACCTGGGCGGCAGCACCGGGCAGGGCCGGGCGCTGCGCGCGGGCGCCGAACTGGCGGTGGCCGAGGCGATGCGGCAGGTGCTGGGCATCGCCGAGCACACCCACCTCGCGGCCGACGACGATTTCCTCGCGCTCGGCGGCGACTCCATCACCGCGATCCGGATGGCGTCGGCGCTGAAGAAGCGGGGATGGCTGATCACGACCAGCGCGCTGTTCGAGGCGCGCACCATCGCGGCGATCGCCGCCGCCACCGAGCCGCTGGACGCGCTCGCCGCGCCCGCGCTGACCGAGGTGGGCGACGGCACGGGCTGGATTCCGCTCAATCCGATCGCCACGCTGCTCGTCGAGCGGCGCGCCGACCACTCCGCCTACAGCCAGGCGATCGCGGTGGTCACTCCGGCGGACAGCTCGCCGCGGCGGCTGCAGACCGTGATCAACGGCATCATCGACCGTCATCCGCTGCTGCGGGCGCGCATCGCGACCGGCCCGGAAGGCGCGCCCGCGTACTACGTCCCGACTCCGGGCGAACCGATCGTCTACCCGGTCGTGGCGGAAGTCGAGATCGCCGATGCCGCTTGGGAACAGGACGCCGAGCCCGCGCTGCGCGAACAGCTGCGCAAGCTGAGCGCCGAACTGGACCCTGCCGCCGGTCGCATGGTGGGCGCCGCGTGGGTGCGCAGCGCGGATCGTCGCGCCGGGCGGCTGCTGCTCGTCGCGCACCACCTCGTGGTGGACGGCGTCTCGTGGCGAATCATCACCGACGACCTGCGTCACCTGTGGGCCGGTGACGGGGCGTCCGATGAAGGCACTTCGGTGCAGACGTGGAACACCAACCTGGTGCGGCTGGCGCAGTCGGATGCGATCGTGGCCGGACTCCCGGCTTGGCAGGCCGTCGCCGAGCGTCCCGATCCGCCGCTCGGCGCCCGCGCGTTCGACGGCGCGCTGGACACCGTCGCCACGGTGCGCGAGGTCACCGCGGAGCTGACCGCCGCCGACACCCAGTACTTGATGACGACCGCCGCACAGGCTTTCGGCTGCGACTTCCTGGACATCCAGGTGGCGGCGCTCGCCGTCGCGACCCACCGGTTCCGGCGGGCCAGGGACACCGACGCCGACACGGTCTCGCTCACCATGGAGCGGCACGGCCGCGTCGAAACGCTGTTCCCCGGTGTGGATCTGGCCAACACCGTCGGCTGGTTCACCACGGCGTATCCGGTCGCGCTCGACATCGCGGCGGGCGCGGCGGAGCCCGACATGGTGGCCGCGGTGAAGGCGGTCAAGGAGCAGTTGCTCGCCGTGCCGGATTCCGGCATCGGATGGGGCCTGCTGCGCTACCTCAGCCCGGTGGGCAGGCAGGCGCTGGAGCGGTATCCCGCGCCGCAGCTGAGCTTCAACTACATGGGGCGGTTCGCGGTCCCCGCGCGGACCGACGCGCTCGACGACTGGGCCGCCGCACCGGAATTCGGGTATCTGGGCGGCCACGCCGACGACTCGATGCAGGCTCCCGCCTTGCTGGACGTCAACACCGTCGCCGTGCTCGACGGCGACACCCCGACGCTGCACGCCTCGTTCCGGTTCCCGTCCGGCCCGCTGGCCGAGGAGGCGGTGCGCGAGTTCGCCGGGCTGTGGACGGCGGCGCTGCGCGAGCTGGTCGCGGCCGTGCGGGACAACCCCGATGTCGGGCTCACGCCGAGCGATGTGCTGGCCCGCGACGTCACGCAGCTGGATTTGGACCGCTGGCGCGCGCTCTACGGCCGCTACGTCGATGTGTACCCGCTCGCCCCGCTGCAGGCCGGGCTGTACTTCACCGCGCTGAGCACGGCGGGCCGCGACGCCTACACGGTGCAGACCACCATCACCGTGCGCGGTGAACTGGACGTGCCGCGGCTGGCCGGCGCGCTGGACACGGTGCTGAACCGGTACCCCAATCTGCGTATGGCCGTATCGGTCTCGCATGCCGGTCAGCCGTACGCCGTCATCGCCGAACGGATGGACTTCCCGGTCGCCGAAGTGGACTACAGCGGGTACGCAGATGCGGCCGAACGCCTCACCGCTTTCCTCGACACCGACCAGGCGGGCGCGTTCGATCTGTCCCTCGGGCCGCTGATGCGCGCGACCGTCGTCCACCTGCCGGACGCCGAGCACATGCTCGTGCTCACCTCGCACCACATCCTCACCGACGGTTGGTCCGGCCAGTTGCTGCCGCGGGAGATCTTCGCCGCCTACGCGGGCCGCGCCGCGCAGGAGCCGCAGGGCAATCCGGCCACCTTCGCGGAGTTCCTGCGGCTGACCGAGGAACGCGAGCAGCGGACGGAGGCGGTGTGGGACGCCTATCTGGCCGCCGCGCAACCGTGCCTGGTCGCGCCGAACCGGGTGCCGGGCGGCTCGATGCCGGTGCTGCATCGCTTCCCGGTGCCGGACGAGGTGGCCGGCGGCCTCGCCGAACTGGCCGCGGCGACCGGCACCACCGTGAGCGTGGTGTGCCAGCTGGCCTGGGCGAACGTGCTCGCCCTCGTGACCGGCGGCGACGCGGCGGTCTTCGGCGAGGTGGTCTCCGGCAGGCCCGCCGATCTCGACGAGGTGGACAGCGCCATCGGGTGCTTCGTCAACACCGTCCCGGTCGCGGTGGGACTGCCCGCCGACCGCAGCTGGCGGGCGCAACTGACCGAGATGCAGTCGCGCCGCTGGGAACTGATGGAGTACCAGCAGTACCGGCTCACCTCGGCGAATCGCGCGGCGGGCGCGCGCAGGCTGTTCGACAGCATGTTCGTGTTCCAGTCCTACCCCTCCGGGCGGGCGGACCTGGTGCGGCTGCTCGGCAGCGCCGGGCTCGAGCTGACCGGCTTCGAGGGCCGCGGCGCCACCGACAACGCGCTGCTGCTCATGATCTTCCCCGCCGACCTGCTGTTCCCGGGCGAACCGCTGCAGGTCGCGCTGTTCTACGCCGAGGACTCCTTCGACGACAACGACGCCCGAATCATCGAGACCGCGTTCAGCAACACCCTGCGCGCGATCGCGACCGACCCCGACCGCCGCATCGGCGACACCGAGGTCGTCGACGACGCCGACCTCGGGATGTTGGTGATGCGCCGGATGTGGCAGTGAGGAAATGATGGCCAGTTCACCCGGATGGATCCGGAAATTCCACAAACCCCGCGCCGCGGGCAACCCGCCGCTGGTGATCTGCCCGCACGCGGGTGGCGGCGCATCGACCTATCGGCCGTTCTCCAAGGCGCTCAGCGAGCATTTCGACGTCGTGGTCTTCCAGTACCCGGGACGGCAGGACCGGGCGGGCGAGCCGGTCAAGGAGACGATTCAGGAGATCGCCGCGGAGGCCTTCGACGAATACCTCCGCTCGCCGCTGCCGCGGGATGTCCCGGTCACGGTCTTCGGTCACAGCATGGGCACCATGGTGGCCTTCGAATTCACCCGGCTCGCCGAATCGGCGGGCGTTCCGGTACGGCTGCTCGGCGTCTCCGGCGCGGTGGCCCCGTGGCAGGTCGCCGACATGCCGCCGCATCCCACCGAGGACGAGGCGCTGCTCGACCACGTCGGCGCGCTCGGCGGCACCGGCGCGGACGCGTTGGCCAACCGGGATCTGATGCGCATGGCGCTGCCCGCGCTGAAGGCCGACTACGCCGCGTTCGACGCCTACACCTGCCCCGAGGACGTGACGGTGCGCGCCCGCATCCACGCCATGGGCGGCAGCGCGGACGAGTTCGTCGGAATCGGCGATCTGTTCGCCTGGGACGCGCACACCGAACAGGACCTGACCGTGACGATGTTCGACGGCGGGCACTTCTATCTGCACGATCACGTACCGGCGATCACGGACGTGCTCTCCGGCGAGCGAGCGGCGGCATGATGACGGCGAACAACCACGAAGATCCGATCGTCATCGTCGGGATGGCCGTGGAAGCGCCTGGCGGCGTCGACACGCTGGGCGACTACTGGACGGCGCTGGCCGAGTCGCGCGACCTGATCGGGCCGTTCCCGCGTGACCGTGGCTGGCCCGTGGAACGACTGATGGGCATGGCCGACACCGACGGATGGGGCCGGATCGCGGACGCGGGCGGATTCCTCACCGGCGCGGCGCACTTCGATCCGGCGTTCTTCGGGCTCAGCCCGCGTGAGGCGGTGGCGATGGACCCGCAGCACCGGGTCGCTCTGCGGGTGGCCTGGCGGGCGCTGGAGAACACCGGCGTCAACCCCGACGCGCTCGCCGGTGCGGAAGCCGGTTGCTTCATGGGCGTTTCGTACACCGAGTACGGTCCACGAGGCGACGAACCGAACGAATACACCGGTTATCGGGCCACCGGGGCCGCGCTCGGTGCGACGGCGGGCCGGATCTCGCATGTGCTCGGTTTGGTCGGCCCTTCGATCAGCGTGGACACCGCGTGCGCCTCGTCGCTGTCGGCGCTGCACTTGGCGGCCAACGCGATCCGCGCCGACGAGTGCGAATGGGCGCTGGCGGGCGGCGTCTGCGTGATGGGCTCGGCGGCGGGCTTCTTCGAGTTCGCCAGGGCGAACGCGCTCGCGCCGGACGGTCAGTGCAGGCCCTACTCCGCGCACGCGCAAGGAACGCTGTGGGGCGAGGGCGCGGGTGTGGTCGTGCTGGAACGCGAGTCGCGAGCGCGCGAACTCGGGCACCGGATCTACGGCCGGGTGCTGGCCACCCGGGTGAACCACAACGGCAAGGGCGCGCCGATCGCGGTGCCCAGCAGTGCCGCGCAGGAGCGGCTGATCCGCAAGACGGTCGCGGCGGCGGGCATCCCGGCCGAGTACGTCGGGATGATCGAGGGCCACGGCACCGGCACCGCGGTGGGCGATCCCATCGAGCTGGTCGCCTTGCAGAACGTGTACGGCGCGGGTGCGGACGCGGGGCCGCTGCTCGGTTCGGTGAAGTCGAATCTCGGTCACGCACAAGCCGCCTCGGGCATGCTCGGCTTGATCAAGGTGCTGCTCAGCGGCCTGCACGGCAGGATAGCGCCGACCAGGTTCGCCGAGGAACCGACCACGGAGGTGGATTGGGACGCCGCCTCCCTACGCCTGGCCGACCGGCTGTCGGACTGGGCTCCGCGCGACGGCGTCCGCTACGGGGCGGTCTCCTCGTTCGGTGTCGCGGGCACCAACGCGCACGCCGTCATCGCCATGCCCGCGCTGGAGGAGGAGATCCATGTCTAGTCACCGGCTTCCGGACGGCAGCATTCCCGTCCTGCTGTCCTCCGACGGCGTCGAGTCGCTGCGCGCCGAGGCCGCCGCGATCCTCGCCTACTTGCAACGGTGGCCCGGCGTCACGCCGGATCAGGTGTCGGACATGCTGCTGCGGACCAGATCGGCGCGACGGCATCGGGCGCTGGCCATGGTGCGCGACCGCGCGGAACTGACCGACGCGCTGCGCGCGGTGGCGGCGGGGCAGCCGCACCCCGCCGTGCTCGGCAACAGCGCCGCGGCGAGCGCGCGCAGGATCGGATTCGTGTTCCCCGGTCAAGGTAGCCAGCGGGCGGGCATGGGCAAGCTCTACTACGAGAAGTCGCCGGAATTCCGCGCGGCGGTCGAGGAATGCGATCTGGTGTTCCAAGAGCTGTTCCAGCTGTCCCCCCTGGAGTACCTGCTCGACGACTCCCTCTCCGACGACGTGCTGCGCACCGTGCAGCCCGCGCTGCTGATGCAGATGCTCGGGCTCGCCGCGATGTGGCAGGCGGCCGGCGTTCGCCCCGCCGTGACCATCGGCCACAGCCAGGGCGAGCTGGCGGCGGCCGTGGTCGCCGGGGTGATGCCGCTGGCCGACGCGGTGCGCGTGGTCACGTTGCGCGGCGGGCTCGTCGATACCCTGGGCGAGCAGGAACGCACCAAGGGCCGGGTGTTCTCGATGGCCGTGCTCGGCATCGATCGGGAGGAATGCGAGGCGCTGCTGGCCCGCAATTCCGGATTCGCCGAACTGTCGGTGATCAATTCGGCGCACGTGCTGGTGATCGGCGGGGATCGCTCGACGGTCGGCGAGATGGTCGCCGAACTGACCGCCCAGGGCAAGTTCGCCAAGGAGATCCGCGTCGCCTATCCGGCGCACACCTCGGTGGTCAGCGAGTTCCGCGACGAGTTCTGCGACAGCACGCTGGTGGACAAGCTGGATCGCGCGCAGTTCGCCGCGACCGACATCGAATGCATCGGCGGCACGCTGGGCGCCGCGATCACCCCGGACCTGCCGGTCGGTGACTACTGGTACTGGAACCTGCGCAACCGCGTGCGATTCGATCTGGCCATCGCCGCCGGTGTGGACAGCGGCGTCGATACGTTCATCGAGATCTCCGAGCATCCGGCGCTGGTACTGGCCCTGATGGAGAACCTGGGCACCGCGACCGTCCAGCGTGATTTCCAGGTGATCGGCACCTCGCGCCGCACCGCCGAGGGCTTGGAGGACTTCACCCGCAACCTCGCGACCGTCGCGGTCAACGACGCCGGATACGACTGGTCGGCCTTGCGCGTGAAATCCCATGCGCGCGAAGGACTTCCGCTGCTCGACTTCCCGAACACCCGGATGAACGAGAAACACCTCTGGGCGCCGTACGAGCGGACCGAGAGCGTCGCGCGACCGACGACCACGCCGGAAGCGCCGACCGCGCCCCCGGCCCGGGTGCGGGAGACGTGGGTGCGGCTGCCCGCGCGCACCCTGGTGCCGCCACGCACGGTGGCCATCGTCGACGGCACCGGACGCTGCGCGGAGCTGGCCGGTGCCCTGCGGACCGCCGCGGCCCGGCACGGCGTGCCGGTCGTCGATCACGACGGCGGCAGCGTGGCTTTCGACACCGTCCTCGTGCTCGCGCCCGCGCCGAGCGACGGCGAGATCGAGTCCGCCGTCACGGCGCTGGCCGAGTTCGTCGGCGGAAGCGCTTGGCTGCCCGACCTGACCGGGGTGGGCGATGCCTGGCTGGTGACCGTCGGCGGGGAACAGGTGCTCGCCGCCGACACCCCCGACCTGTTCGGCGCCGCCGCCCAGGCGGGATTCCGTTGCCTGGCCGCCGAGCATCTCGGCGTGCGCTTGCGCCACCTCGATCTGCCCGCGGACCAACCGGCCGCGGCCATGGCCCGGCAGGCGATCGGCGCGATCCACACCGCGGCCGAGCCGGAACTCGCGCTGCGCGAGGACGGCGTCTACGCCAAACGCCTGATCGCCGACGACTCAGCACCCGAGCCGCTGCACGACGACCGGCTCGCCGAGGTGCTGATCACCGGCGGCACCGGCAAACTCGGACTGGACTTCTGCGAGCAGTTCGTGCGCGCGGGCGCGAAACGAATCACCCTGCTCGGCCGGTCGGGCGGATCGCCGGAGGTGCGCGCCCGGATCGCGCGCATCGGCGAACTGGGGCCCGCCGAGATCGTCGTGCGGGCCTGCGATGTGCGCGACGAGGCGGCCGTGGCCGCGCTGGCCGCGGACTATCGCGACACGCCCATCGACCTGATCGTGCACGCCGCGGTCGATTACGTCGCCGCGGCCGAGCCCGGCCCGGAGGCCGTGCGCGCGGCCGCCGCGCCGAAGATCGTGGCCCTCGACCATCTGGTGCGGCATCTGCCGCGCGGCGAGGCGGGCCGGATCGTGCTGTGCTCGTCGCTGTCGGCGACCATCGGCGGGCGAGGTCACCTGCTGTATTCGGCGGTCAACCGCATGCTCGATGCCGCCGCGGCGCGGTATCGCGGTCGCGGCGTCGCGTGCTCGTCGGTGCAGTGGGGCTTGTGGCGCGAGGTCGGAGCGGATCAGGCCGAGGCGCTGGCGAAGATCAGCGGCACCGGCCTGGCGCCGATGAACCCGGCGGCCGCGACCGCCGCGGGCATCACCACGGCGGCGGAGAACGTCATCGTCGCGGCGGCGGATTGGGAGCGGATCGCGGACATCTTCACGATCTTCGGCTTCGGTCCGCTGTTCGCGGGCCTCGAGGTCGAGCCGCTGCCGGAGCTGGCGCGGGTTCCCGAGACGCGGACCGTCGCACCGCAGGTCGAGGCGGCGCCAGAGCCAGAGCCGGAGGACGTGCCCGAACCCGGCGGCGCCGACACCGCGGAACGGGTCCGGTTCGCCCTGCGCGCGGTGATGGGCATGGACACCTCGGAGTCGATCGACGGATCGATGCCGCTGGTGGCGCTCGGCCTCGACTCGCTGCAGGCGCTGGATCTGCGCAAGCGCATCGAAGCGGAACTGCGGCGCGAACTCCCGGTCACGGCGATCCTCGGCGGGGCGTCGCTGGACGAAGTGGTCACCATGCTCGGCTAGTGGCGACCCTGCGGGGCCGGTGTGGGGCGACCGCACCGGCCATGGACCAAGGGCTCGCGCCGCCAGTCGATTTAGGTTAGCTTTACCAAAGTAACTGCGGGGCAATCGGAAAACGGAGGCTGGTGTGGAGGCGAGCAGGGGCGCGACAACGCGCACCGATCCGGCGATCGTCGTGGAAGCCGTGGAGAAATCGTTCGGCGAGGTGAAGGCGCTGCGCGGGATCAGCTTCAGCGCGCCCGCGGGCAGCGTGCTCGGGGTGCTCGGCCCCAACGGCGCGGGCAAGACCACCACCGTGTCGGTAGTGTCGACGCTGGTGAAGCCGGACGCGGGCCGGGCGACAGTCGCCGGCTTCGACGTGGTTCGCGAGGCCGAGCAGGTGCGCGCCTCGATCATGCTCACCGGCCAGTACGCCGCGCTCGACGAAATGCTCACCGGCCGCGAGAATCTGGTGCTGTTCGGCAGGCTGATGGGGTTGCGCCGCAAACAGGCGCGGACGCGGGCCGAGGAACTGCTCGCCCAGTTCGAGTTGGAGCACGCCGCCGACCGCCGCGTCGGACAGTACTCGGGCGGTATGCGCCGGCGCATCGACATCGCCTGCGGCCTGGTGCGCCCACCGCAGGTGGTGTTCCTCGACGAGCCGACCACCGGTCTGGACCCGGTGAGCAGACAGAGTCTGTGGGCGCTGGTGCGCTCGCTCAAGGACCAGGGCGTCACGATCCTGCTGACCACGCAATACCTCGAAGAAGCCGACGTGCTCAGCGACAACATCATCGTCGTCGACAAGGGCACGGTGATCGCCGAGGGCACCGCCGACGAACTCAAGGCGCGCACCGGAACCAGCTTCTGCGAGGTGGTTCCCGCCGACGCGGGCCGGGTGCCCGCCGTGGTGGCGGCGCTCACCGGACTCGGTGAACTCACCGTCGCCGAATCGGCCGATCGGGTCTCGCTGCCCGCGCCGGACGGCGCCGTCACGCTCGGCGAGGCGCTGCGCAGGCTCAACGAAGCCGAGATCGAGCTGATCGACATCGCACTGCGCAGGCCGTCGCTGGACGAGGTCTTCATCGAACTGACCAAGCCCACCGAGGTCGTGGCGTGACGACGTCGAACCCCGCGGCGGTACTGCGTGTTCCGCCACTGTCGCAGTGGAGCGCGCTGAGCGAGCGCGGTATTCGCGCCGCGGTGCGGGAGGGCGACCTGATCCTGGCCTTCACCGCGCCGGTGACGTTCTTCGTCTGCGTGTACGTTCCGCTGCGCCGCTCCATGGAAGCGTCCGGACTGGACTACGCGCAATTCCTGCTGCCGCTCATCGCGTTGCAGGCGATGTTCTTCACCGCCATGTTCGCCGGTGACCGCGCCGCCAGGGAAGTGGCCGGCGGCATGGGCGCCAGGTTGCGCTCGCTGCCCGTGCGAGCCTGGGTGCCGCCGGCGGCCCGGATCTCGGCGAACGTCGTGCGCGCGAGCGCGGCCCTGGCGGGCGCGCTGGTCATCGGCGCGCTGTTCGGTTTCCGTTTCCACGGGGTGCCCGGCGCCATCGCCTTCCTGGGCTTGACCCTGGCCTTCGGCGCGGCGCTGGTGCTCGGCGCGGACGCGCTCGGCACCAAGACCGCCAATCCGGAACTCGGCGCGACCGTGCTGTTCGCACCGCAACTGCTGCTGCTGATGATGTCCACGGGTTTCGTTCCCGCCGAGAGTTTTCCCGGCTGGATCCAGCCGTTCGTGCGCAACCAGCCGGTGTCCCAGGTGGCGGGCGCGCTGCGGGAGATGTCGGAAGGACGCTTCGGGGCCGCCTCGGCCATCGCCGCGGTCTGGGTCGCCGGTCTGCTCGTCGCGGCGATCGTGGTGTCGATCCGGGTGGAGAGGAAGCGGCGATGATCGCACTGCTCGACCAGAGCCTGGTGGAGACCGGGCGGCTGCTGCGGCGCTGGAGCAGGCAGCAGGAGGTGGTGACCACCACGCTCGTGCTGCCGATCCTGCTGCTGCTCATGTACAAGCTGGTGCTCGGCAAGGCGCTCACCCCGGCCGGTGGCGGCGCCGAGCCGATCTACGGTTTCGTGCCGATGATCGCGGTGGCCGGGGCGATGTACGGCGCGATGGGCACGGGCCTTTCGCTCTACGGGGAGCGGGAAAGCGGTCTGCTGCGCCGGTTCTGGGTGCTGCCGGTGCACCGCTCGGCCGGACTGATCGGCCGGCTGCTCGCCGAATGCCTGCGCGCGCTCGCTGCCACCGCGATCGTGCTGATCGTCGGCGTGCTGCTCGGGCTGCGGTTCCACAACGGTCTCGCCGGGGTGCTCGGCGCGCTGCTGGTGCCCGCGCTCGTCATCGCGGGTTTCACCCCGATGGTGATCGTGGTCGGCGTGAGCCGCATCGGCGACAAGGTGGTCCAGATCTTCGCCGCCGTCGTGCTCTTGGCGATGTTCTTCAACTCCGGCTTCGTCCCGGTGGAGAACTATCCCGAGTGGTTGCGGCCGATCGTGCGCGGCCAGCCGATGAGCTGCGCGATCGAGGCGATGCGCGGGTTCATCCTCGGCGGGCCGCTGCTCACCCCGCTGGTGCAGGTCATCGCGTGGTCGGTGGGGTTGACGGCGGTCTTCGGACTGCTCGCCGTCCGCGGCTACCGCGATGCCGCCCGGCACTGATCGGCTTGGCCGCGGCGCCGCGGCGAATTACTGTCTGTCGCGATGAATTCCGTACCCGCGCCGCTGCTGCTGTCGATCGGTGTGTTCGCCGCGGTGGTCACGGTCGGTCGCTGGGTGTTGGTGCGCCACACCATGATCGACCGGTTGATCAACCGCATCTGGACGTGGGAACTGTCCGGGTTCCTGGCCGGCGGCATCGGCGCCGGGTTGGGCGCGCCTGTGCTGGGGGAGCGGTTGTTCATGGGTTGCGGTCTGCTGGCGGGCGCGAGCGCCATCGGCTTCGCGATGGTGCTTGCCGGCCGCGAGCCCGAGCGGGCCCGAGGCGACCAGCGGCGATACGACACGGTCGCGGCGATCGCCGCGGTATCGCTGCTGGCGGAACTGCCGGTGCACGATCATCTCGACTGGCTGCACTGGCCCAGCGTCGTATGGACCGCCGGTTCGGGCGCGACGGCGATGGGCGGAATCTTGATCGCCCGCACCTGCGTTGTCGAGATGTTGCGCGCGGATCTGTCGGTGTGGGAACGGATGCTGTACGGCACGCTGTTCGCACTCGCCGTGTACTGGTTCGCGGGCTCGGTCGTCGGCATGGTCCGGACCGCCACGGGCACGCCACCGACCGAACCCGGTGCGCGGTGGGTACTGGTGGTGCTCGCCAGCTTCGTGGTCACCACCGGACTGGTGACCGTGCGGCTGGTCGACGTGATCATGGCGCGCTGCGCGTGGGACCGGGCGAGCAGGCGGTGCCGCCGGTTGCGGCCGTTGTGGCGGGATTTGACCGCAGCGGTGCCGGAAGTCGTGCTGCAACACGGCCCTTCGGACCGTGACTCGGCTTCACGGCTGTATCGCATGTCGGTCGAACTCTGGGACGCGGTGCTGCATCTGAAGGCGTACGTGCCGCCGGACGTCGCGGGCGAGCGCGACCTCGCCGTGCTGATGGCGCACGCCCACCAGGTCAAGATGGCGGGTGGCGGGCCGTCGGGCGCGGCAGACGTGCGCCTGCCGGGACCGGTCGATCGCGGCTCGGAATTGAGCGTGCTGCTCGACCTGGCTCGCAAATGGCCCTCGGTCCGTGCCGCGAGCGGTGCGCCGGCCCTGGACGGCGTGGACCGGCTCCCCGTGCGCCGTGCCCGGCTGCGCGAATCCTGGTAGTGGACGGGGTTCGCCGATGAATTCCACGCCGCCGACCGTGTCGGTCGTGGTCTCCGTCTTCGCGGTACTGGTCACCGCGGGACGGTGGTGGCTGGTGAACGACGCTCCGGCCGATCGGTTGATCAATCGCGCGCTGAGCTGGAATCTGGCCTCGCTGGCCGGATACTCGATCGCCGCGGCCACGGGTAACGAGCAACTGGGGCAGCAGGTGCTGCTGGGCATCGGAGCCGCTTCCTTGTCCCACGCCTACGGTCTGGCGAAACTGCTGGACGGCGCGAGTCCGGCCGGCGCGGGCGCGCGGCAACGGCGGTACAACGCTGCCGCGGGGGTGTACGCGCTGATCACCGCCGGCTGCACCGTGGCCGACGCGCTCGGCGCCGGCCTCGGCTCGGTGCTGGACTGGGAGGGGCTGTTGTGGTCGGCGGCCGGTGTGTTCATCGGCTTCGTCGGCCTGCTGCTCGCGCGCGCCTGCATCCGGGAACTGCGACTGGTCGCGTCGTCCCTCCGGGAGCGCCTGACCTACTCGGCGTTGCTGCTGCTCGGCCTCTACTGCGCGGTGTCGACGGTCGGCGGTATCACCCAGGTCGCCGCAGGCGCTGTGCCGGGCGACCCTGGACCGGCATGGGCTGCGGCGTCGATCGTGGCGTTCGGTGTGCTCGCCGCCCTGGTATCGATCCCGCTGCTGGAGGCGTTGGCGCTGCGGGCGGGCCTGGATCGCGACGCCCGCGCTTGCAGGCGGCTGCGACCACTGTGGCGAGATCTCACCACGGCGGTTCCGGAAGTGGTGCTGCCCCCGCACGATTCCGGGTCCGCGTCGCGGTTGTACCGGATGAGCGTCGAGATCGAGGACGCGCTGGTGGTGCTGCGGAATTACACACCGGCCCCGGGCCGCTACCCAGCCGACGACCGCCACGCGGTCCGTGCCGCCTATGCGGCGTGGCTCGAGCGCTGCGGCCCGATCGGCCCGTCCACTCGCGGCGACGACCACGCCGGTCGGTTGCGTTTCCTGCTCGACCTCGCGCGTCGATGGCCACGCCGCCCGGCGTTTGATGGTTACATCGGCTAACTATATAGTTTGCGGTGGTAACTATGTGGTGAGGGGCTGCCGTGACGAATCCATCCGCCGAAGTCGACCCGGGCGACGTCCGAACCATCCGGCGCAGAATGCGCTACGACCGGGACCATCCGGGGTACAAGTGGATCGTTCTGACCAACACCACGCTCGGTGTGCTGCTCACGGCGGTCAATTCCTCGATCGTGCTCATCTCGCTGCCCGCGATCTTCCGCGGCGTCGGGCTCAATCCGCTCGAAGCGGGCAACGTCGGATACCTGCTGTGGATGTTGATGGGCTACCTGCTGGCCACCGCCGTGCTCGTGGTGATGTTCGGCCGGCTCGGTGACATCTTCGGCCGGGTGCGGGTCTACAACCTCGGGTTCACGGTGTTCGCGCTGTCGGCGGTCGCCCTGTCCTTCGATCCGTGGCACGGGGGCGCGGGCGCGATGTGGATCATCGTCTGGCGAGTGATCCAAGGGATCGGCGGCGCGATGCTGACGGCCAACTCCTCGGCGATTCTCACCGACGCGTTCCCGGCGCGCCAGCGCGGCACCGCGCTCGGCATCAACATGGTCGCCGCGGTGGCCGGTTCGTTCTTCGGCCTGCTCATCGGAGGCGTGCTGTCGGAATGGGACTGGCGAGCGGTGTTCTGGGTGAGCGTTCCGATCGGCATCCTCGGCGCGGTCTGGTCCTATCGCTCGCTGCACGAGGTCGGCGTCCGCTCCGCGGGCAAGGTGGACTGGGCGGGCACCGTCACCTTCGGTCTCGGGCTCACCGCGCTGCTCACCGGCATCACCTACGGCATCCAGCCCTACGGCGGGCACGCCACCGGCTGGACCAGCCCGTGGGTGCTGTCCGCCGTGCTCGGCGGGATCGCGCTGCTCGCGGTGTTCTGCCTGGTGGAGACGCGGGTTCCCGATCCCATGTTCCATCTCGGGCTGTTCCGCGATCGCGCCTTCGGACTCGGCAACTTCGCCAATCTGATGGTCTCCATCGGACGCGGCGGCATGCAGTTCATGCTGATCATCTGGTTGCAGGGCATCTGGCTTCCCCTGCACGGCTACGACTTCGAATCCACCCCGCTGTGGGCCGGTATCTACCTGCTGCCCTTGACCATCGGCTTCCTCGCCGCCGGACCGGTTTCCGGCTGGCTGTCCGACCGCTACGGCCCGCGGCCCTTCACCACCAGCGGCGCGTTGCTGGCCGGCGCGACCTTCCTGCTGCTGCTGGTCATCCCCGTCGACTTCGACTACTGGCTGTTCGCGCTGATCACCCTGCTCAACGGCATCGGCAGCGGCTTGTTCTTCTCCCCGAACACCGCCGCCATCATGTCCAGCGTCCCCGCCGCCCAGCGCGGCGCCGCCTCCGGCATGCGCGGCACCCTCTTCAACGGCGGCAACGCCCTGTCGATGGGCATCTTCTTCTCCCTCATGGTCGTCGGCTTGGCGGCGAGCCTGCCATCGGCGCTGGACTCCGGTCTGCGCGCGCAGGGCGTTTCCGCCGCAGCCGCGGCGGAACTGGCCGGAATGCCGCCGGTGGCCAGCATGTTCGCGGCGTTCCTCGGGTACAACCCGATCCAGGAGCTGCTCGGGCCGTCGGGTGAACTGAGCAAGCCGGGAGTCGACGCGCAGACCCTCACCGGACAAGAGTTCTTCCCGCACCTGCTCACCGGGCCGTTCCATGCCGGATTGGTCGTGGTGTTCGTGTCGGCGGCCGTGATGATGTTCCTGGCCGCGGCCGCGTCGTGGTTCCTCGGCGACAAGTACGTCTACGACGAGGCGGCCGAGCTGGCCGAGGCGGACAAGCGGGCGCAGCGGCCGGTCACGGTGCCGGTCCGCTGATCCGCCGATGCCCTGGCTCGCGGTGGCCGGGCGGGCTCCGGAGGATTTACAGTCACCACGATGTACGTCGTACCGGCCTGGTTGGTGATCACGGTCATCGTCTTCGTCGCGCTCATGACCATCGGGCGGTGGTTGTTCGTGAACGAGACCAGCTCCGACCGGCTGATCAACCGGACCTGGAGCTGGACCGTGGCCGCTGTGTCGGTGTACGCGGTCGTGCCCGCGCTTGGGCATCCGTACTTCGCCCGGTGCCTGTATCTGGGGCTGGATCTGATCGCGCTCGCGAGCTTCTACGGGTTGGCCCGGCTGCTCGACGACGCCGATTCCGCCGCCGCACCGGCGCGTCAGCGCCGATACGATGCGACCGCGGTCACGGCCGCCGTTTGTCTGGTCTGCGGCGCACCTGTCGCGTACCGGCTGCTGCGGATCGATTACACCGAGATCGTCTGGACCTTGTCGGCGGTCCCCGCATCGTTCGCGGGGTTGCTGTTCGGCCGGGCCTGTGTTCGGGAACTGCGCGTCGCGGGCTCCGCCGCGCGAGAGAAGATCACCTACGCGCTGTTGCTGATGTTCTCGATCCATTGGTCGGTCTCGTGGTCTTTCATGCTCTGCCGTTCGCTCGCGGGCACGCCGCCGAGCGAACCGGGGACCGTCGCGGCCGTCTCGTCCTTCCTCATGTTGTCGGTGGTGACGCTGCTGACCGCGATCCCGCTGTGCACCGTGCTGCTGGCGCGCGCGGCGTGGGACCGGACCGGCCGTCGCTGTCGCCGGTTGCGCCCGCTGTGGCGCGAATTGACCGCCGCGGTGCCGGAAGTGGTCCTGCTCTGCGATCCCTCCGCACCGCGCGAGCCCGCCTCACAGCTCTACCGGATGACGGTCGAGATCTGGGACGCGCTCCTGCATTTGAAGCAGTACGCCCCCGACGGGCTCGGCTCGCCCGGCGCGACGGAAGACCAGGTGCGCGCTTACGCGCTGCGCGTGGCGTCGGCTGTTCGAGCGAAACGCGACGGCAGCGCGCCGATGCCCGGGTTCCCCGCACGTGCTGTCGGGCAGGAGGAGAAACGCGATCGCGCGGAGGATTTGGCGTTCTTGATCCGATTGGCTCGCGAATGGCCCAAGGCTGTGGCGATCGCCGACCGCTGTGCGGATACGCAACCAATGCCGTATCCCCGGTAGCACGATCGAACACTGTCGGTGACCATCCCGGCGCCCGCGCGCGACGCGCACGCGGGCACCGTGGCGGCGCGATCACCGCGCGGTGACGGGCTCCTGACGGGTCTCGTGGCGCAGGCCGACGGACATGATGGCGGATGGTTCGTCCAGTTCGATGCGGTGCCAGCGGTTGCGGGGGACGACGAAAGCGGTGCCCGCGGTGAGGCGCACCATCGATTCCTCGTCGCCGGGCCGCTCGGGTCGCAGGTAGAGGCGCAGCGCGCCGGTCAAGCAGCACACCGCCTCATCGCCGCTCGGGTGGACTTCCCAATGATCGGCATGCACGTCGGCGTCGGATTCGACATGGAACGTCGCGAGTTGCCAGTCGCCGTCGCCGCTGCTCATCCGCCGTTCACCGGCCGCTACGCGGCCGTCGTGGCCGAAATGGATGGCGCGGCCGAACAAGTCGATCGGGGCCTGGTTCATGATGGGTTCCTCTCGTTGCGATGGGTGAAACTTTCGGGTTGATCGAGTGCGGCTCGGTGGCGATCCGAGCCGTTCCGGCTCGCAGGCGGTATTTCGCTCTTCATGGGCGCGCTGCGGACATTTCGGCTTCCGGCCGCATCAGGTCCGCTCCGGCCGTGGGACTCACCCGGCTCGTCCTCGGCAGCACAGTCGCGGCAACGACGCTCGCCACGGCGAAAAGTCCCGCCGCACAGCACAACGCGAGCGCGTAACCGCTGTTCAGCGCCGCGGGCGCGGTGCTGTCGCCGGTGCGCGCCGCCGCGACCGTGGCGAGCGCGGCTACCCCGACACACCCGCCGAGCTGCCGCGCGCTGTTGAACACGCCGGAAGCCATTCCCGCTTCCTGCGGCGCGACGCCCATGGTCGCCGCGGCGGCCACCGGAGCCAGGCACAGCCCGAGACCGAAGCCGCCGAGCAGCGAAGGGCCGAGGACATCGGCGACGAAGCTGCCGTCGACGCTGATGAAGGCGAACCAGCCGATCCCGGCCGTGGTCAGCGCCCCGCCGAGAACGAGCGCCGCTTTCGGGGAGCGCCGCCCGCCCACGCGGGTGGCCACCACAGTGCCGACGATGACGCTGAGGGAGAAGGGCACGAAAGCCGCACCCGCCGCGCCCGCGCTCATGGCCAGCACCTGCTGCTGGTACAGCGACAGGAAATAGAACGCGCTGAACTGCCCGGCCGCGGCGAAGAATACGAAGAGATTCGCGCCCGCCACCCAGCGGTTGCCGAACAGCCCGAGCCGCACCAAAGGCGTCGATGTCCGTGCCTCCACCGCGAGAAAAGCCGCGAGCAGCACCACCCCGGACCCGAGGGTCACGGCCGTGGCGGCGGAGAGCCAGCCGTAGTGTTCGGTCCGCACCACGCCCACGACCAGCAAACCGATTCCGCCGGTGGCGAGGACAGCGCCGGGCACGTCGATCCGCGCTCGGCCGCTCACTCGATCGGCCGCCACACCGGCCACCGCCGCGACCGACGCGATCACCACGATCGGAACGTTGATCAGCATCACCCAGCGCCAGTTGGCGTACTCGGTCAGCAATCCGCCCACCAGCACGCCGATCGCGCCGCCCGCCGCGTTCACCGCGCTCCATACGCCGAGCGCTCGCACCCGGGCGGGACCTTCCGGAAACGTCGTGGTCAATGTGGCCAGCGCGGCGGGAGCCACGGCCGCCGCGGCCAGACCCTGTACTGCCCGCGCGGCGACGAGTTGCCAGGGCTCCTGCGCGAACCCGCCCGCCAGGGAGGCGATGCCGAACACGACAAGCCCGGTGGTGAACAACCTGCGCCGCCCGAACAGATCGCACGCCTTTCCGCCCAACAGCAGGAACCCGCCGAAGGTCAGCGCGTAGACGTGCACCACCCAGGCCAGATCGACCGGAGCGAAGCCCAGATCCGCGCGGATGGCAGGCAGCGCGACATTCACCACCGCCAGGTCCAGCGCGACCATGAACTGCGCGACGGCCACCGCCGTCAGGGCGAAGGCCGGCCGCCCATGAGAGTTTTTATACATGTATAGAAAGTAACCGTGCGAGCCGCCCCGTGTCCACATCCGATGCGGCGGATGAGTGAAGATGGACCCATGCCGAGTTCGTCGCAACCACAGCGCACCGGTCGCCCCGCGCGTATCTCCCGCACGGAGATCCTCGCGGCGGCCAACTCGGTGATCGAGGCCGAGGGCGTGGCGAAACTGACCATGCGCCGCCTCGCCGCCGAACTCGGCTGCACGCCGATGGCGCTCTACCACCACGTCCGGGACAAAGAAGACCTACTGCGGCTACTGCTCAACGAGTACGCCGACCAGGTGGTCTGGCCGGACCTGCCGGAGGAACCCCGCGACCGCGTGCGCGTCGCGGCGCGCGCCATGCGCGACGCTCTCGCCGCGCGGCCGTGGATCGTGGACATCCTCGCTGCGGACGATCTTCTGGGCGTCTCGGCGCTGTGGGTCAGCGAATCCATCGTCGACGGATTCGTCGCGGGCGGCCTGCCGCTGGACCGCGCCGCCCAGGCGTACCGCGTCATCTGGCACTACACGGCGGGCGACCTCATCGTGCGCGCCCGATCCGCCCGCCGGGCCGCGGAGGACCGTCCCACCTTCCGCGCACAGGTTTTCGCCGACCTCGACGCCGAGACCTACCCTCGCCTCGCCGCACTCGGCTCCGACTACCTCTCCCTCGCCGCCCGCGACACCTACGACCTCGGCCTCGCCGCGCTCATCGACGGCCTGCTCCGGTCCGCATAGCGATCGAGCCCGCCACGAAGGACGGGCTCGAATGCGCGATCGGAAGGCTCAGAAGGTCACTCGCTGATCGGGCGGCATGTACAACTTGTCGCCTTCCTTCACATCGAAGGTCTTGTAGAACTCGTCGAGGTTGCGCACGACCTGATTGCAGCGGAATTCGTTGGGGGAGTGGGTATCGATGCCGAGGTAGCGGACGGTGAGTTCCTTGGTCTGCTTCTCGCGCCAGCTGCGGGCCCAGGACAGGAACATGGTGCGGTAGTCGGGATTGTCGATGCCCCTGCGCTTCTCGGCGATGCGGAAGGCGGCCAGGGTGATCTGGAGTCCGCGCAGATCGGCGAGGTTCTCGCCGACGGTGAGTTCGCCGTTGACGTGCTGGTTCGGCTCCAGGCCCTCCGGGACGAGCGCGTTGTACTGGTCGACCAGCTGTTTCGCCTTGGCGTCGAACGCGGCGCGGTCCTCCGGCGTCCACCAGTCGCGGCGATTGCCGTCACCGTCGTACTTGGAGCCCTGGTCGTCGAAGCCGTGGCCGATCTCGTGCCCGATGGTGGACCCGACCGCGCCGTAGTTGACGGCGGGCAGGGCGTCCTTGTCGAAGAACGGCGGCTGGAGGTAGGCGGCGGGGAAGACGATCTGATTGGAGGTCGCCAAGTAGTAAGCGTTCACCGTCTGCGGCGACATGCCCCATTCGGTCTTGTCGACCGGCTTGCCGAGTTTGGCGAATGCGCGCTTGGTCTCGAATTCGTTGATGGCGAGCAGTGATTCGATGAGCTTGCCCTTGGTGATCTTCAGCTTCGAGTAGTCGACCCACTTGTCCGGATAGCCGATCTTCGGATCGATCTTGTCCAGCTTCGCCAGCGACGCGGCCCTGGTGGCGGGGGACATCCAGGTCGAATTGGTGAAGTTCTCGCGGTAGGCCGCGATCACGTCGTCGAGCATTTCCTTGGCCCGTTCCTTGGCCTCCGGCGGAAAGTGCTTGGCGACATACAATTTCCCGAGCTGCTCGCCCAGCTTGTCGTCGACGATGCTCACGCCGTACTTCCAGCGTTCCGGGCGCTCGTCCTGCCCGTTGAGGATCTTGCCCTTGAACTCGAAATTCGCGTCGTTGACGGCCCGGGGCAAGTAGGGCGCGAACTCCCGCAGCACACTGAGCTTCAGGTAGTCACGCCACGTGGCGATATCGACTTCCGACCACAACTGTCCCGCCGTCGTGAGATAGGACGGCTGCCCCACCACCATGGTCGCGAATAGCTCACGGGGACGATCGGTGTTACCGGCCAGCCACGGATCCCAGTCGAACCCGGGGGCGAGGGCGGTCATGTCCGCCCAGCTGTAGACGTTGTAGGTCGCGTCGACGTCGCGGGTGCGGACGTTGTCCCAGTGCCCGGGGGCGATCCGTCTCTCCAGGTCGAATACTCGCTGAGCCATACCCGCCGGATCGGGGAACCCCGCACCGGCCGCGATGCGTTCGAGGAACACCCGGTACTGCGTGAGCACCTCCGCGTACTCCGGCTTCCGGTAGTACTGCTCGCCGAGTCCGAGGCCGGATTGGCCGACCCACGGGAGGTAGGCGTTGGAATTCTTCCGGTCGACGGCGATGCTGATGCCGATCAGCCCGCTGATCGGCAGCTCGGCCATCACCTTGGCCAACTCCGGCTTGGTGGCCGCGCCGTCGATCTTGGCCAGCAGCGGCGCCAGCGGCGTCATGCCGAGCCGTTCGATCTCGTCCCAGTCCACTCTGGCGTCGTAGAGATCCCTGATCTGCTGTTCTTCCGAGCCGGGCTTCGGGTCTTTGATGCCGTCGATGATCTCCCGCAACTGCTGCTCGGTGCGTTCGCCCGCCTCGCTGCCCGAGCCGTAGCTGACCTTGTCCGGCGGCAGTTGGTACTCCCGCAGCCACTTCCCGTTGACGTGCCGGTACAGGTCGTCCTGGGGCCGGATCGCCTCGTCCGCTCCGCTGAGATCCACGCCGGTGAGCGTGCGGCTCGCGGGTTCGGCGTCGTCCGAGCACGCGACCAGCGCTGCGGCGGCCGGGACGGCTCCGAGGGCGATCAGGAAGGCACGACGATCCAGCTTCGCTGGCCGACCGGTAGATGTCACGAGAATCCTCTCCCCGACGCGGCGGTGCCGCTGATGTACGAAGGCAGCCTTGCAGGACACGAGGCTACCGGCGCCGCGCCGGACCGGCCGGGATTGGGGAAACGGGTAGCGCCGCGTGGCCCCGATTTGGGAACGACCTGCGGATTCCCCTACACTAGACCGGTTGCCTGCGGGAGCTGTGCCCGCAATCCGGCAGTGAACCCCCAGAGGTTGGTTCCGCGTTTCTGGCTCGAACCGAGAAAACCGCTGGCAGGCGCGCGTCCGGAGGGCAACCGACCATGCCCGTCGGGTCGGCAATCCGGCGTGCACATACGTCCAGGTCAAGGAGGACGCTGAAGTGATTCAGCAGGAGTCGCGACTGCGCGTCGCCGACAACACGGGCGCGAAGGAGATCCTTTGCATCCGCGTTCTCGGCGGTTCGTCGCGTCGCTATGCCGGTATCGGCGACATCATCGTCGCTACCGTCAAGGACGCCATCCCCGGCGGCAACGTGAAGCGGGGTGACGTCGTCAAGGCCGTCGTCGTGCGCACCACCAAGGAGCGCCGCCGTCCGGACGGTTCCTACATCCGTTTCGACGAGAACGCGGCCGTGCTCATCAAGGCGGACAACGACCCGCGCGGCACCCGCATCTTCGGCCCGGTCGGGCGCGAGCTGCGCGACAAGAAGTTCATGAAGATCGTCTCGCTGGCCCCGGAGGTGCTCTGACATGAAGGTGCACAAGGGCGACACCGTGCTCGTCATCTCGGGCAAGGACAAGGGTGCCAAGGGCAAGGTCATCCAGGCCTACCCGAAGGAGAACCGGGTTCTCGTCGAGGGCGTGAACCGGATCAAGAAGCACGTCGCGAACTCCGCCAACCAGCGCGGCGCCTCCTCGGGCGGCATCGTGACCCAGGAAGCCCCCATCCACGTCTCCAACGTGATGGTCGTCGACTCCGACGGCAAGCCGGCCCGCGTCGGCTACCGGACCGACGAGGAGAGCGGCAAGCGGGTCCGGATCTCCCGTAAGAACGGGAAGGACATCTGACATGACCACGACCGAAAAAGTGCAGCCCCGGCTGAAGCAGCGCTACCGCGAAGAGATCAAGGACGCGCTGAACAAGGAATTCGGCTACGCCAATGTGATGCAGATCCCCGGCGTGGTGAAGGTCGTCGTCAACATGGGTGTCGGCGACGCCGCCCGCGACGCGAAGCTGATCAACGGCGCCGTCGAGGACCTGGCCCTGATCACCGGTCAGAAGCCGCAGATCCGCAAGGCGACCAAGTCCATCGCGCAGTTCAAGCTGCGTGAGGGCATGCCGATCGGCGCCAAGGTCACCCTGCGCGGCGACCGGATGTGGGAGTTCCTGGACCGCCTGGTCTCCATCGCGCTGCCCCGTATCCGCGACTTCCGCGGCCTGTCGCCGAAGCAGTTCGACGGCAACGGCAACTACACGTTCGGCCTGAGCGAGCAGTCGATGTTCCACGAGATCGACGTCGACAAGATCGACCGCCCGCGTGGTATGGACATCACCGTGGTGACCACCGCGACCAACAACGAAGAAGGCCGTGCCCTGCTCAAGCACCTCGGCTTCCCGTTCAAGGAGAACTGAGCACATGGCTAAGAAAGCACTGGTCAACAAGGCCAACGCCAAGCCGAAGTTCGCTGTCCGCGCCTACACCCGCTGCCAGCGCTGCGCCCGCCCCCACGCGGTCTACCGCAAGTTCGGCCTCTGCCGCGTGTGCCTGCGCGAAATGGCGCACCGCGGCGAGCTGCCCGGCGTGCACAAGAGCTCCTGGTGAGCTCGCGCTCCTCGTGAGCGCACTTGAATAGCAAGACGCCGAGGGCACGGACTCATACTGAGTCCGTGCCCTCGCCTTTCATGGAGGCGCTTACACCGCGGCAACACTGATCGGACGCGGTTTCCCGCCGCTGACGCCGCCGTCGAGTGTTCGACCGAAGGTGGAATCCTGCGCCGGCTCACCGTCGGCCGCCGCGACCGTGCCTTCGAATCGCCCGAAACGATCATCGCCATGCAACGGCGTCTTGCCAGTCCTTCGTTCCCCTGACTGTCGAGGATCTGATGTGTGGCCGACCTCGGCTGTGATTTGTCCGGGATATCCAGTTCGATGACACGTTTTGTGTCGATAACGCTTAACGTCGCGGGGGCACAACAGTTGGTTCGGAAGGTGGCGGCGAGCGTGACAGGTACCGAGGCGAAGCTCGAGGAACTGGTCAAGATCCTGACGATTGCTGCGGAACCGGCGGGTGAGGCCGGTGTCGCCAAGCGGGAGAAGAAGGGCGTTCCGAGCGTTCGCCAGCGTGTGAACATGCTGCTCGACCCCGGGACATTCATCGAGACCGGTGCGTTGGCTCGTCAGCCCGACCGACCGGATGCTCTCTACGGTGACGGGCTTGTCACCGGTCGCGGCCTGATCGGGGGCCGTCCGGTGGTGGTGATCGCCCACGATCAGACCGTGTACGGAGGGTCGGTCGGTATCACGTCCGCCCGAAAGTTCATGCGGGCGCTGCAACTCGCGTTCGACAACGCATGCCCGGTGGTGACGATCAATGATTCCGGCGGTGCGCGTATCCAGGACGCGGTGGGTTCGATCGCTTCGTTCGGTGATATTTCGCGGGTGTTGGAGAAACTGTCCGGGTATGTGCCGCAGGTGTCGATCATTCTCGGCAAGTGCGCGGCGGGTTCGGTGTACGGGCCGATCAACACCGACGTGCTCATCGGCACCAAGGATTCCTACATGTTCGTCACCGGGCCGGAGGTGATCAAAGCCGTCAACGGTGAGGACATCACCGCCGAGGAGCTCGGGGGCGCCGAGGTCCAAGCCAAACGCGGCACCCTGCATCACGTGGCCGACACCGAGCAGGAAGCCTACGAGTGGGCGCGCAACTACCTGAGCTACATGCCGACGAGCTGTCTCGAGCAGCCGCCGATCGTGAACCCCGGCCTGGAGCCGGAGATCACTGCTACCGACCGGGAGCTCGATACAATCATCCCGGATTCCGATCGCGCCGGTTACGACATGCACGAGATCCTGCTGCGGATTTTCGACGACGGTGAATTCCACGAGATCCGCGCCGCGTTCGCCCCGAATCTGATCACCGGGTTCGCCAGGGTCGACGGTTATCCGGTCGGTGTGATCGCCAACCAGCCGCTGGTGCTGGGCGGTTCCATCGACGCCGCCTGCTCGGACAAGTCGACCTACTTCATCCGGCTCTGCGACGCGTTCAATATCCCGCTGGTGTTCGTCGCGGACACCCCGGGCGTGCTGCCGGGCCTCGAGCAGGAAGCCAACGGTGTGATCATCCGCGGCGGGCGGGTACCGCGCGCGATCATCGAGGCGACGGTCCCGATCATCAACCTGGTCGTGCGCAAGTCTTACGGTGGCGCCTACGGCATGATGGCGGCCCGACAGGTGGGCGCCGATATCAGTTTCGCCTGGCCGACGGCCCGGATCGCGGTCATCGGCGCCGAGAGCGCGGTCGACCTCATCGGCAAGCGGCAATTGGCGGCGGTGCCCGAGGAGCATCGGGCAGCGGCGCGCGAGTTCATGATCAACCAGTACAACGAGACGATCGCCACCCCGTGGATCGCCGCCGAACGCGGCTACATCGACGCGGTCATCGAACCGTCGCGGACCCGTCTGGAGATCCGGAACGCGCTACGCCTGTTGCGGGACAAGCCGCCGGTCAAGCCGGAGTTCAACCCGCGCAAGCATCCGGTGTACCCGATGTGATCTCCCGTTGACTCCGCAGCTGGGCGTATGGCACGCCGAACGCTGTCACACCGACAGGTTGCCGGAAGAGGCATCTGGCGACCTCCTCGACCGATGTCAGCCCTGAGGTCACCGGTAATCGCGGACGCGACAGAGCCCGCGCGGCTGTGTGACCACCGAGCGTGCGCCAAGTAGCGAACCATGGACGACCAGAAGCAAGGCGCTGCGGCGGATCGTGTCCGCCGCAGCGCCTTTCGCGTTTCAGCTCAGCAGATCAATCGCTGATTGTCAGGGCAGCACCTGCGGAATGACATCCGGCGCGACCGTACCCACGACCGCGCCGACCACGGCACCCAGGATGGCGGTGGTCACCACGCCGACCACGGCGCACAGCGCGTAACCGACCACGAAGATCGCCAGGGTCGGAATGCAGGTGATAAGGGCGGCGACCGCACCGACGCCCGCGCCCGCGGCCGCACCGTTCATGACCGGATCCGGGTACTGCGCGCCCGGATTGGTCGCGATGTCCTTCAGTTCCGCGCCCGTCGCCGCCGAGACCTCAGGTGTCGTCACCGACAGCGTGCGGCCGTCTTCGGACACCTTGGCATCCAGGGCGATGGTGGTACCGGACGGCGTGGCCAGCGTGCGCGGAAGCTCGGTGACCGCCGCGCCGGCCTTGTCCACGACCTTGATCGAGGCATCGCCGAGCTGGAACGTGCCCGCGTCCAGCGTGGCGGACACGCTGCGCAGGTCCGGCGCGACCGTGGTGCGGTAGCCGATGTCCGCGGACGTGCCCGACGTAGAAATCGCCTGCGCCAGCTGCGCCTGCTGCTCGGCGTAGTTGGTGGCCGATGCGGCTCCGGCACCGGCGAACGTAGTCGCCACGGCCAGTGGCAGCGCACCGATGAGCGCCTTACGACCGACCCGAATTGCAGCGCGATAGACCATTGATTTTCTTCTCCTCCCCGACCCCCGACACCCCCACGTGGACGAATCGAACGTCGTTTCGTGTGATGTGAACGCACTATTGGTAGCGACTGCACGACCGTCAAGGCAAACCTTGTGAGATTGTCCACAATGTGGAACCGATTGAGCAGCACGGTAATTCGATCCGAAATGAGGTCTCGGCAAACTGGAAGCGATGCTGTCGCCGACCCAGTCGTTGCCTCGGGCGACTGCCGGGAAGCTCTCGTTTCGGCCCCATCAAGACGCACTGCTTCCCGGCCACATGTTGATATCGTTCAGTGCGTCCCCGGTCTACCTGTGCGTCTCGACGTCGTGCAGAAATTCGATACTCCAGCCGGACCGCGTGATCAGTCGAGTTGGCGGCGATGTCGCCGGTGTGGGGGTGAAGGTCGGCGGCGCCAGGTCGACCAAAAGCAGCCGGTGCCAGAGGCCGTGAGCGGGCTGCTGGATCAGGACCAAGAACATGTGCCGAATCCTGCTGCGAGTAGCTGCGATCAGCTCGGCCGTTGTGGTGCTGGTGTGTTGCGAAGAGGGCCGACTTCGACCTTCGGCCCCCATCGACTGCCGCCGCAAACTACCAGCAGTAGCGGTACGGCCCGCTGTTGTGGCACTCCTCCTGGTAGTCCCACTGGTCGGGAACATCGGAGTTGGGGATCGACGCGCCCGCAGCACCGCCGACCGCCATGCCGCCGAGCACACCGACGATCAGGCTCACCGGCAGGCTGATCGGAAGCAGCAGTCCACCCGCGGCGATGCCGATGACGAGGCCGACAATGGCGCCGCCGACGCCGCCGATCAGACCGCCCATCGCGATGCCCGCCTCGATGCTGCGCTGCCGTGGCGAGGTCTTGCGCCAATAGCCGACCTCCTGGGCGGAGACATCGGCGACCAGCGTGGTGCCGTTGACATCCACACGCGGCTCCAACGTGATCACGTGCTGGTCGAGCGTGAGCGCGCGCGGAACGCTCGCGATGGAGCTGCCGTCGGCGGCGACGATGTCGATCGTGTCATCGGTGACGCGGAAGATCCCGCTCATTAGCGTGGCGGTGAAACTGCTTCCGTCGCGGTGGGCCTCGTAGCGGACACCGCGATCGATCCCCTGCACGCTGTCAGGCAGGGCTGCCACAGCTTCGGCGGTCGTTACGGGAGGCGCGGCGAAGGCGGTGTTCTGCGCCAAGCCGATCGCGGCGATTGCGAAAGCGGTGGTGACAACCAGCTTTTTGATTCTCATGGCGGCTTGTGTTCCTTGGTATCTGGTAACTAGAAGGTTGTGCAATAAGGGCTGGACTCTGCGCTACCCGCTTCATGCAAAACACTACTGCGAAGCGAAGATTCGGTTCGGTACGACGACCAGCTGCCGGGGTTCGACGGTGTCTGCGTGAAGTCTCGTCCGACATGTGCCGCCGAACCCCGGAGCATTATCGAAGTGCGACCTTGACACCGCCAGAAAGCATGCTGTCGTGCAGCTCCAACACGGCAGGAACCGTGCCCGGTGGCACGTCGAACACGATCTTTACCTGAATCGTGAACCCGGGGTTCAAATCCGACGTCCATGTATCCGCGCCCAACCGTCGCGCGGCGGCCGAGTTGTTCGCGTACTCGCGGCCCTGATCATCGATCAGCTTCTGATTGCTGTCGAAGTACGATCGCGGCTCCTTGCCAGTGTTGGTGATGTCGACGTGCATCACCAGGAACTCTCCGCGCGCCTTCTCCTCCAGCACGCCGCTACCAACAGATGCGACCGGGGGATCGATGGCGGTCACCTTGAATTCGAACTGGCCGTCGCGGACGGCAGATCCAACGGCGGCAACGTTCTTGCCAGCGGGGCTTTTTCCGTCCGTTTTGGATTCGTTGACGGAGAGTCCGACGATGCCGAAGCAGCCTCCGCAGAGCAGGATCATGGCGCCGATGAGGATCCATGGCCAGATAGCTCGCTTCTTTGGCTGCTGGGGCGGAGCGTATCCGGGCGGGGGAGGAAAACCGGGTTGCTGAAAACCTGGCTGCTGGTAGCCCGGTGGCGGCGTCGGCACTCCTTGTGTGGGGTAGCCGGAGCCGGTGTCGGGTCCGGGGGACGGTGGCGGCGGTTGGGACACGGGTTGACCCCCTGAGTGATGGTGGATGTTGCTGGATTGATCGCTTCGGGCGGGACACTGTTACGAAGCTCTCAAACTGTATTGGTTTGACGCGGCTTCCGGAGGGGTAAAGAAAATCGTTCCGCTCGGTCTGGTTTAGTGCTGGATTCCCAACAATCAGTGCTAACTAAGAAGTTTTCGCTGACGTGCAGTCCATGATGCTCACCATTCGACGCGCCGCCCCTGCGCACCCTCCTGAACTCCACCGAGGGAGTGGC
Organism: Nocardia sp. NPDC003726; assembly: GCF_053586955.1. NCBI lineage: Bacteria > Bacillati > Actinomycetota > Actinomycetes > Mycobacteriales > Nocardiaceae > Nocardia > Nocardia sp. NPDC003726. The sequence goes on from NZ_JBSFNF010000013.1 coordinate 104,940, forward strand.
TTGGTCACGCGAGGTAGCTCTGAGGATGCCAGCGGCCGCCGGATAAGCTGTTCGAGCTCGGTCGGCCTGGACAGCAGTTGTACTTGCAGGAGAGGTGCGACATCCCGAGTGCAGGATCGAAGGGGGAGGCATGGCATTCGAAGTAGACCCGGACACGCTGCGCGCGGCGGCAGGTTCTATGGCGCTGTTGCCGGGAGAAATCGATCGGGCACCGCGCTTGGGCGCTGAGCCGGTCGCCGACAAGTTGAAGGGCTCTGCCGTCGGGGCAGCCCTCAGCGGTAGCGACGGCAGAAGCAAGATAGCCAAAGAAGTTTTGCGGGCGCGCTTCAATCAGTTCTCGGCACTGCTGGCGTTGTCTGCCGACAAGTTCCAGAACACAGATATCGACGCGGCCAATCGGCTCGCGGCCGTATCCGATATCAACTCCGGCGACCCACACGGGGGACGGTAAGTCATGCCTACCCCTATCGAAGTCCTGAACTGGGATGTTTCCGGTCTCCAAGCGGTTGCCGACAACGCGACTCGCATCGCGGAAGCGATCATTACGGCATCCAACACGATGCACGGCACCATCTACGGCCTCGCTTGGAAAGGCGATGCGAGAAGTGCAGCCGAGGGGCGGGCTGATCGAGAGCAGAACCAGATGCGCGCTATCGCAATTGCTTACGATGACCTCGGTACCGCTTGTGCTGGGGCCGCTCGCGATATGGCCCACCCGCTGTCCGAGATCCGGTCGATCTTTCAGCACTACGTCGCGCTTCCGGTCACGGTCGGTGACGACTGGAGCATCAGTGGTGTAGAAGACTGGAATTCCGAAGCAGGAGTGCAACTTTCCAGGCTCAGCGGCCTGGCCTCGACGCTCGAGACGTTCGACGCGCAGTGGGGCGCGAAGATCGCGGCCGCGAATGACGAACTCGCGGCCATGGCGCCTGAGTCGGTGCTAGCAGCGGCCAACGCCGCGATCCAGGCCAACCGGTCCGAGGATTCGAGGGCAGACCCTGAACGCATACGCACCTCTGCTGCGGCGTTTCAGCAGGTGTTCGGTCGGCCACCGGCCAGCCCTAACGACTGGACCACTGCAGAGGCGCTGAACCCGAAAAGCTTCGACCCGAAGTATCAGGGAGTAGGGCCGGAGATCCGGGTGGTACGCATCAATCCTGTCCAAGACCAAGGTGTGGTCCGGACCAGCCAGTACATCGAGCAGCGCGATGTGACAAGCTTCCCGCCTACGAACCGGGACATGGGTGACAATAGGACGGCTGATCCGAACTTCGATCCCGAGCACACGCGCGTCGCTACGTATGTGGACTACGAGAACGGCATCGTCGTCATCCGGCAGAATCCGTCGGTCGATCAGAATCCCGACGGTAGTCCTGGAGTTTCCAAGGTCGGCGCTCCCGAGGCGACCGTATGGCAGACGGACGACGGCACAGTTCGTATCCGCTATGACGCCGCTAATCCGTTTGCGCCCGACATAGCCAGGAATCCTCCGGGGCCGATGTCCGAACATCCGATATCGGTCAACGGCGACTTGGTATTCGTTCCCGGCCAGGACGGTGTCCAGATACAAGGTGCTCGGTCGGATTACCCTTCTCTCGAGGCTTACCAGGACCGCCCGGATGGCAGCACTCGCACTATTGCCGTGGATCCGGCGGCGTCCGGCCGTTCGTGGGGCCCGGGGGTGAACCTGCCGTTCCATCATGAGCTTCCCGGTACCGATCCGAATATCTTCGACCAGTTCAGGACGTACCAGGAATACCCGGGCGATCAGCCTCCCGGCTTCCCGGTGACGACTGATCTTCCAGGCACTGCGGCTGGGACGCCGGACAAGGCTCCGTCGGTTCGCACGATTACCGAGGACGATCATCCGTTGGGCAGGTAGGCTCCGCCGTCCGATTCAGCACCAAGGGCCGCGGCTCATGTTTCAGAGGGAGGATGAACTATGGTCGGCCTCCGCGCTCTGCGGACGGGTTCCGGGTATTGGACTGCCGCGACTTGGACCACTTCGCTGTGGTTCATTCCTCAGCTGATCGCCGTGGCAGCCGCGATGGCGGTGATCTACCCGGATCGCAATGAGCCACCGGTCGGCTGCTACTTGGCCATATCCGCGCTCGGCGCGCTCATCGGAGTTGGACTGACATGGTCGAGTTCTCCCAGACACAGAGGTGTCGCGCTCGGCGTGGTCACCGCGTCCTCGGTGCTGCTTTGTGTCCCGGCACTGCGGTTCTTTCCCTTGGCGCTGCCGCTGGCGGCGATTTGGATCACGATCGCTTCCGCTGATGAGGACGAAGGTTCGACCTCCGGTTTCGGTCGAGCGTCCTTCGCCGGATGCTCGGTGGCCATGCTGGTCAATGCGGTTCCCCTGATCGCCACGGCGTACTATCTGCTCTTCCTGTACGCCTTCGTCTTGGCGGCTGAGGTAGTGCTAGTCGCCATCCTGTTGCTGTTGAAGGGCAGGGCTCGGCAGTTCGGAACAGGTGTCGCGATCTCCTGGCTCGGCCTGGGCGTTTCGATCCTTGTGTCACTGCCCGTGTGGTGACGATAGCGCTTGTATTCCTGCTACTCGGGAACAGCAACTCTGGGGTTTCGAACAGCGACGCGATCTGTGCCTCTGCGATGGTTCGCGGGGATGCGCTTCTGCTAGGGCAGTCGTTGCACGAATCCCTGCATGCGCGAACCGATCAGTCGTAGCCTCGGGGTATGAGTGTGGATGGTGGGGACCGGCTGAAGAATGCCCGAAAGCGGGCCGGTATGACTCAACGCGACTTGGCCAATGCATCTGGGGTGTCCCTGTCACAGATCAGGAAGATCGAGCAAGGCGATTACGAACCACGTCTCGAGACGCTGCGCAAGTTTGCGGTGGTGCTGAAGGTGCGTACTTCGCAGCTACAGGACCAACCCGACTACCAGATCGCCGATACCGATACCGAGGCGCAATGGGAACCCGTGTGGCCGGTGTTGTTCGGGAACTCACCGGCGGCCGACGAGCCAGCGACGGCCGCCGGAGTGCAGGCAACGCTCGACGCCGTGCAAGCGATGATCAGCGCCGACAAGTACCGCGAGGTCACTGCGCTACTCCCCGGCCTGATCCGCGACGCCGACAGTGTCGAAGACGGGCGCTTGATCCGGTTCCGTGTCTTGAACATGACGGCCTCATTGCTGGTCCAGACCAGGCAGTTCGAGGCCGCCGACGCCGTGCTCGAGCGTGCGATGGACGCTGCCGAGACCCATATCGAGGCGGCCACGGTCATCGACACCATGCTCTGGGCGTTGCTGCGGCAAGGGCTTCTGGATGGCGCTCGGGCACTGGCGACCAAATGGGCCGACGACATCGAGCCGCGATTCTCGCGGGCGAGCGTGTCGACGGTGGCGATGTGGGGTCGACTGTGGCTGAAGGTCGCCAACGCCGCCGTGCGCGACAACCAGCCAGGCGAGGCTGAAGACGCGATGTCGATGGCGCGTGCGGCCGCATACCGGATCGGCCGTGAGATCTATATAGAACGGCTGCTCGGCCGCACGTTCGGGCCGTTGGAGGTTGCCTATATCTCGGCCGAGTCGTTTGCCATTGCCGGTGAGCCGGAGAAGACGCTCGCTATTGCTAACCAAGTCCCTGTACCGACTATCGAACCGAACGGGGCCAGCAGGCTTCGGCATCGACTGGACGTGGCCAATGCCCAGGTGCAGCTCGGTCAGTTCGGCGAAGCCCTGGACGGATTGTGGGGTGTGCAGAGGGCAGCTCCAGAATGGCTTGTGCAGCAGCGCTATGCGCGCGACATCCTCGGCAAGATCGTGACAACCAGGCGGACGCTGACATGGGAGATGCGAGAGCTGGCAGACCGGGTCAAGCTCGAATACTGATATCCCTCAACACATTCGGATGGCACTTCGGGCGATTCGTTCCAGAAGTGCCATGGTCATTCCGATGCCCCCAGTGCGACTCTCGAGCCAGCACCGCCGCCAGGATCTCGACCTTGTTTCCCGGCGCCGGGCTGTCCACGCCACATCGCGTCAAGGGGGTTCTGCGCATGTCCGAACTTGGTGTTGTCCTCGTCGTCATGGCTGCGGTCGCCGGGGTGTTGATATTGATCTTTTGGGTGTTGCCATGGGTGATCGACCTGGGCGGCGATCCGGATGAGTCGATACCGGCGAGCGAGATCATGCGGCGGGTCGAAGACGAGCAGCGGTGACCGGACCGTATGGATGGGGTCGGAATACAGCAAGCTGAGTTGCGTCTTCCTGGCACTCGCGCTTTCTTCGACCTCTTCAACGCTCGTACCGAGCCCACGGGCGCGATGATGGTGGCGGCCATCGGGCTGCTCGGAGTGTGGGTTCGGCACTACGAGGACGGGAGGCCGGGCCGATCGATGAGCCGTCGGCTCGCGGATCTGATGGATCTGCATAGCCTGGACTTCGCCGCTTGCCACACCGCAGCCGTGCGATTCATCCGAGAGTGGTGCGCCGTACGCGCCGCTGCCGACCTCGTCGTTGTTCCCGGCGATACCGCCGGGCTGCCGCGTTTGCCGTGCGAGCGCCTCTACTTGCAACCGTGAAGACGGGCGCATCCCAAGCTGCGGACCAATCCTCGACCCGGGCACAACCACCCCCGTGTGAATGGGACCGCGAGTGGCGCACCATCGAGAGGCTTACTCGGCTGATGGCGCAGTGGTGTGCCACTCGTGAGTCAAAACTGTGGGCGTCGAGTGCGCGGGAGGGTTGAGCCAGGGGCGGTCTGTGCGGCTATAGGTCGTCCGGTAGCACTCGGAAGGATTTGTGCTCGGTGAGCGGGGTCACCGCGCGGAAGTCCCTCCGGTCGAGTGTGAGGACTTCGTTGGTCTCGTAGTCGGCGGCCAGGGCGACTGTCACGGCGTCCGCGAGATCCAGACGCAGGTCGGGATAGAGCCTTCGGACGGCGTTGGCCTGCTCGAGAACGTCGGCAGTCACCACAGCGACTTCGAAGTGCTTGGTACGCGCCTGGGCGGTGAGATCTTCGATCATCTCCGTGCAGACGCGAGGGCCGAGTTCCCGGCGTGCGACGTGGTCGACCTCGGCGAGAACCAGGGGCGACAGGACCACGAGCCCAGCCTGTTCGAGTACCCGAAAGGCGCCGTCGCTGTCCGGTGACGAGGTGTCGAATGCGGCGATGAGTCCGGAAGTGTCGGCGAAAACGATTCCCGGTCGCTCGAAGTCCGATGTCACCGGCGGTCTGCGTCGTCGCCGAAGTTGTCGGCGAGGATGTCGTCGACGCGTTCGGCCAGAGTGGGATCGCCGCTCGCGAAACGCCTCAAACGCAATGGTTCGGATCGGCGGCGCACCCGCATCGCGGCCAGATGGATTGCATTACGGATGATCTCCGCCTCACTGACATCACTCCGTGCAGCGGCGTCTTTGATGACGGCTAAATCTTCAGCGTCGGCGTAAACCATCGTGCGCTTGAGGGGCATATGAGTATTGTGGCATATATGCCGGGGTCTGGAACTCAGGCAGCGTCCATCCGTGTCAGAACTCCAACTCCGACCAGGGGATGTGGATGGGGAACGGGAAGTCGATGGTGATGGCGTCGGAATCGTTCGGTGACCATTTGCCGATCAGGAGATAGTTCGTCGGATAGAGCGGGCGTACGCCGGGTGGGAGTTCGCCGGGGACGGTTTCCAGGGCGTATGCGCGGACTGTCGCGATGGCACTCTTCTTACGCGCGAGCGTCACCTCCCAATACCAAGGGATGCCCCCATCGGCGTAGCGTCGCTGCTCCTCGTGCGGATCGATTTCGATGTTCGCCGGAGAACTGATGTGGCCGACAAGCAGCACGTCGTCGGCGCGGATGTCCTGGTAGGGGGTATCGAGGCGGCGGTAGACGAGGACGTCGGGGGTGGCGAAGTCCGACTTGCCGGTCTTGCCGAAGAAGACGTTGGTTTCGAAGTCGACGCGCCACCAGCTTTGTGGCTGCTCGGCCATGCCATCGCGGGCGCAGCGCTTGAGTGCGCTGGTCAGCGCGAATGTGAACGCTTGATATTCGGCGGGTCCCCGCTGTCGCCAGACGACGCGCCCGTTGCGGAGTTCGATCTGTCCGGCGATCTCCTCGGGTAGCTGCTCTGGCTCCTCCCAGGTCATGGACTCCGGAAGGTCGGGTCGTTCGACGCCTGGGCTCGACATAGGCCCATGTTAGCCCGGCTAAGGGCTATTTCCGCTGGTCATGAGTCCAGCGAAGCGGGCACCTCACCGACCCCGATTTTGCCCCGGTGAACCCCTTGCCTACACTAGAGCGGTTGCCTGGGCACCTCCATGCCCGCATGCGTGCGCCCGGGTGATCGAACCTCCTCCGGTCGGCAAGGGTCGGCCGGACCATCCGAATTGTCGTAGGCCCACCGCTGGGCGTGCCGATGTGCATGTCAGCGCTGTATGGGAACCGCGGCGAGAAAGGTGTCTAGGTCGAACCATGACCATGACTGATCCGATCGCAGACTTCCTGACACGTCTGCGCAACGCCAACTCGGCGTACCACGATCAGGTGAAGGCTCCGCACTCGAAGCTCAAGGCGAACATCGCCGAGATCCTCAAGCGCGAGGGCTACATCGCCGATTACCGGACCGAGGACGCGCAGGTGGGCAAGACCCTCGTCGTCGACCTCAAGTACGGCCCGAGCCGTGAGCGCAGCCTCGCCGGCGTGCGCCGTGTCTCCAAGCCCGGTCTGCGCGTGTACGCGAAATCCACCAACCTGCCCAAGGTGCTCGGCGGCCTCGGCGTGGCGATCATCTCCACGTCCTCCGGCCTGCTCACCGACAAGCAGGCGGCCAAGCAGGGCGTGGGCGGCGAAGTCCTCGCTTACGTCTGGTAAGGGAGCAGGGACAATGTCGCGTATTGGTAAGAAGCCCATCGCCCTTCCGGCCGGTGTGGATGTGACCATCGACGGCCAGGACATCTCGGTGAAGGGGCCCAAGGGCACCCTGTCGCTCACCGTCGCCGAGCCGATCACCGTCGCCAAGGGCGAGGACGGCCAGCTCGAGGTCGCCCGTCCGGACGACGAGCGCCGCAGCCGCGCGCTGCACGGCCTGACCCGCACCCTCGTGTCGAACATGATCGTCGGTGTGACCCAGGGCTACGAGAAGAAGATGGAAATCTTCGGCGTCGGTTACCGCGTCGCGCTGAAGGGCCAGAACCTCGAGTTCGCCCTCGGCTACAGCCACCCGGTGCCGATCGAGGCTCCCGAGGGCATCACGTTCGCGGTGGAGTCGCCCACCAAGTTCTCCGTGTCCGGGATCGACAAGCAGAAGGTCGGCCAGATTTCGGCGGTCATCCACGGCCTGCGCAAGCCCGACCCGTACAAGGGCAAGGGCATCCGCTACGCCGGCGAGGTCGTTCGCCGCAAGGTCGGAAAGACGGGTAAGTGATCATGGCGCAAACCGAAAACCAGAAGGCCAAGCGCATCCCCCTGGGCAAGGACGTGGCGACCCAGCGTCGCCTGTCGAAGGTGCGCCGTCACCTCCGCCTGCGCAAGAAGGTCGCCGGCACCACCGAGCGCCCGCGCCTGGTGGTCAACCGCTCCTCGCGGCACCTGCACGCGCAGCTGGTCGACGACTCGGTCGGCAAGACCATCGCCGCCGCGTCGACCATCGAGGCCGACGTGCGTGCGCTGGACGGCGACAAGTCGGCCAAGAGCAAGAAGGTCGGCGCCCTGCTGGCCGAGCGTGCCAAGGCCGCCGGTATCGAGGCCGTCGTGTTCGACCGTGGTGGGCACGACTACCACGGCCGGATCGCCGCACTGGCCGACGCCGCTCGCGAAGGTGGGTTGAAATTCTGATGCGTAGCCTGCGAAGCATCCAGGAAACACAGCTGAGCGTTCAGCTGATCATGAACGGAAGGAACGTCTGATGCCGGGACGTCAGAGGCGTGACGGCGGAAGCGGACCCGCCGGACAGAATGGCAGCGCCCCCGAGGGCGGCCGCGGCGACCGTCGCGGTGGCGGCGACCGTCGGGGCGGTGGCGACCGTCGCGACAACGCCGCGGAGAAGAACCAGCTCGAGCGGGTCGTCGCGATCAACCGCGTCTCCAAGGTCGTGAAGGGTGGTCGGCGCTTCAGCTTCACCGCCCTCGTGATCGTCGGTGACGGCAACGGCCTGGTCGGCGTCGGCTACGGCAAGGCCAAGGAAGTTCCCGCGGCCATCCAGAAGGGCGTCGAAGAGGCTCGCAAGAACTTCTTCCGCGTCCCGATGATCGGCTCCACCATCACGCACCCGGTTCAGGGTGAGGCGGCCGCCGGTGTGGTCATGCTGCGTCCGGCTTCGCCCGGTACCGGTGTGATCGCGGGCGGCGCGGCCCGTGCCGTGCTGGAATGCGCCGGTATCCACGACATTCTGGCGAAGTCGCTCGGTAGCGACAACGCCATCAACGTTGTGCACGCGACTGTCACCGCCCTCAAGCAGCTGCAGCGTCCGGAAGAGGTCGCGGCCCGCCGTGGCCTGCCGCTCGAGGACGTCGCCCCTGCGGGCATGCTGCGTGCGCGCGCCCAGGCTGCCGGAGGTGTCAAGTAATGGCAGATCTCAAGGTGACCCAGATCAAGAGCTCGATCGGCGCCAAGAAGAATCAGCGGGACAGCCTTCGGACCCTTGGTCTGCGCGGTATCCGCAAGACCGTGGTCCGCGAGGACAACGCCCAGAACCGCGGGCTGATCAACGTCGTGCGCCACCTCGTGACCGTTGAGGAGGTCTGACATGACCATCAAGTTGCATCACCTGCGTCCGGCTCCCGGCGCCAAGACCGAGAAGATCCGTGTCGGTCGCGGTGAGGGCTCCAAGGGCAAGACCGCGGGCCGTGGTACCAAGGGCACCAAGGCGCGCAAGAACGTTCCCGCCGCCTTCGAGGGCGGGCAGATGCCGATCCACATGCGGCTGCCCAAGCTGAAGGGCTTCACGAACCCGTTCCGCACGGAATACCAGGTCGTGAACGTCGGCAAGATCGCGAAGCTGTTCCCGGAGGGCGGCGAGGTCGGCAAGGCCGAGCTGGTGGCCGCAGGCGCGGTTCGCAAGAACCAGCTGGTCAAGGTCCTCGGCGATGGTGAGATCGGCGTCGCGGTCCAGGTGACCGCGGACAAGGTCACCGGCGCGGCGAAGGAGAAGATCACCGCCGCCGGTGGCACCGTCACCGAGCTGGGCTGACGGTACTCTGCATGACAGCGGCGCCGGACGAGTGAGCAGCTCGTCCGGTGCCACTGTTAGAGTTCAATTGTTGTCTGCCCAAGCCTCGTCGTGGTTTTCGGCGTCCCATCAGTGTCGAGCAGGGACATCGCTGAACATCCATGTCATGACCATGTCGTTCGCCAGGAGGATCAGTGCTTTCCGCCTTCGTATCGGCCTTCCGGACTCCGGACTTACGGCGGAAGATTCTCTTCACGCTGGGGTTGATCGCGTTGTACCGGCTCGGTGCCTCGCTGCCGTCCCCCGGCGTCGACTACAAGGCGGTCCAGGAGTGCATCGACCTGGTCTCCGGCGGTGAGTCCGGCGGCATCTACCAGCTGATCAACCTGTTCTCCGGTGGTGCGCTGCTGCAGCTGTCGGTCTTCGCGATCGGCATCATGCCCTACATCACCGCGAGCATCATCATCCAGCTGCTCACCGTCGTCATCCCGCGGTTCGAGGAACTGCGCAAGGAAGGCCAATCCGGCCAGACCAAGATGACGCAGTACACCAGATACCTGTCGATCGCCTTGGCGATCCTGCAGGCCACCGGTCTGGTCGCGCTCGCGGCCCGCCGCCAGCTGCTGCAGGGCTGCCAGAAGGACATCCTGGCCGACACCAGCATCTTCGGCATGATCATCATCGTGCTCGTGATGACCGCGGGCGCGGCGCTGGTGATGTGGTTCGGCGAGCAGATCACCGAGCGCGGCATCGGCAACGGCATGTCCCTGCTGATCTTCGCGGGCATCGCCGCCCGCATCCCGAGCGAGGGCAAGGCGATCCTGGACAGCCGGGGCGGTCTGGTCTTCGGTCTGGTGTGCGTCGCCGCGCTGGCGATCATCACCGCGGTGATCTTCGTCGAGCAGGGCCAGCGCCGGATCCCGGTCCAGTACGCCAAGCGCGTGGTCGGCCGGAAGATGTACGGCGGCTCCTCGACCTACCTGCCGCTGAAGGTGAACCAGGCGGGTGTCATCCCGGTCATCTTCGCCTCGTCGCTGCTGTATCTGCCGAACCTGATCGCGCAGCTGACCGGGTCGCAGAACAACCAGAATCCGAGCTGGTGGCAGGAGATCATCCAGAAATACCTGGTGAATCCGGGCAACCCGGTGTACATCGCGATCTACTTCAGTTTGATCGTGTTCTTCACCTACTTCTACGTCGCGATCACCTTCAACCCGGAGGAGCGCGCCGACGAGATGAAGAAGTTCGGCGGCTTCATCCCGGGCTACCGTCCCGGCAAGCCGACCGCCGACTACCTCAACTTCGTCCTGAGCCGCATCACCCTGCCCGGCTCGATCTATCTCGGTCTGGTGGCGGTGCTGCCGAACCTGTTCCTCGACATCGGCGCCTCCGGCGGTACGCAGAACCTTCCGTTCGGCGGTACCGCGGTGCTGATCATGGTGAGCGTCGGTTTGGACACCGTGAAGCAGATCGAGAGCCAGCTGATGAATCGAAATTACGAAGGGTTCCTCAAGTGAGAGTTGTACTGCTCGGTCCGCCGGGCGCCGGTAAAGGCACCCAGGCCGTCCTGCTGTCGGAGAAGCTGGGCGTTCCGCACATCTCCACCGGGGACCTGTTCCGCGCGAACATCAGCCAGCAGACCCCGCTCGGCCGCGAGGCGCAGAAGTACCTCGACGCGGGCGACCTGGTGCCGAGCGACGTGACCAATCGCATGGTGGAGGCGCGGGTCAACGAGCCCGACGCCGTCAACGGCTTCGTCCTGGACGGATACCCGCGCACGGTCGATCAGGCCGACGCGCTGGAGAAGATCCTCAAGGACATGAACACCAAGCTCGACGCGGTGCTGCGGTTCGTCGTGCCCGAGGACACCGTGGTGGAGCGGATGCTCGCGCGCGGCCGCGCCGACGACAACGAGAGCGTGATCCGCAACCGGCTGCGGGTGTACCGCGAGGAGACCGAGCCGCTGCTCGATCACTACGACGGCCTGGTCGTCTCGGTGGACGGCGTCGGCGAGGTCGACGACGTCAACGCGCGGGCGCTGCGCGCGCTGGGTCACTGAGCCGGTCGACGATGGAGCGCTGAGGCCGGATGGTCTTCAACCGCAAGAAGAAGGTCGTGCCGTTCCGGACGGCAGGCGAACTGGATGCCATGGCGGCGGCAGGCGCGATCGTCGGCCGCGCCTTGGTGGCCGTGCGCGCCGCTGCCAAGCCCGGGGTGTCCACCCTGGAACTGGACGAGGTCGCCGAGCAGGTGATCCGGGATGCAGGCGCGGTGCCCTCCTTCAAGGGCTACCACGGCTTTCCCGCGTCCATCTGCGCATCGGTGAACGACCGTGTTGTCCACGGGATTCCCACGGCCGAGGAAATCCTCGCCGAGGGCGACCTGGTCTCCATCGACTGTGGCGCGATTCTCGACGGTTGGCACGGTGATTCGGCCTGGACCTTCGGCGTCGGCACGATCATCGAGGCCGATCGGTTGCTCAGTGCGGCGACCAAGTCGTCGATGGAGGCCGGCATCGCGGCGATGCTGCCCGACAACCGGCTGACCGACGTCTCCCACGCCATCGAGCTCGGTACCCGGGCGGCGGAGAAGGAGCACGGGCGCGCCTACGGCATCGTCGACGGCTACGGCGGGCATGCCATCGGGCGCGAGATGCACCTCGATCCCTTCCTCGCCAACGAGGGGGAGCCGGGTAAGGGCCCGAGGCTGGTGGTGGGCTCGGTGCTGGCGATCGAGCCGATGCTCACGCTCGGCACCACCCAGACGAAGGTGCTCGACGACGACTGGACCGTGGTCACCGTGGACGGCAGTCGTGCGGCACATTGGGAGCACACGGTCGCCGTCACGGAGGACGGACCCCGGATCCTGACACTGCGTCCGGAGTAGCGGGCGGGCCGTCGGACGGTTCGGTTCGGTCACACTGCGCGGCGAGGAAACGAGCCGCACCGACGCCAGGATGCCCTGGTCGATCTCGCCGCGTCTCCGCGTGCCGACACCATGCGCCGACACGCCCCGGGCGATACCCAGCGTGCGCTGGATCGGTGACGTCGTTCCTTGCGCCCGCGTCCTTCGTGTCGAGCCGAAGCGGTGGGCCCGGTCGGTGCCCGTGCGGGGTGGAACGGTTACTTCTCCTTGGGTTTCGGGACTGTTCTGAACGATGCCGTCAGCGTATGGCCGCGCAGGCGGGGTTGACGTGAGTAGGCCGCTACTCGAATCGACTTGGCGCACTCCGCAGTTCGCTGCGATTCCGCCTGCATCGAGGGCTTCGTTGCAGGGTGGGCGGCGCTCTGGCCTGGCTATTTCGTATGCGTAAGTAGCCGTTCAGTGGGCGGGACGCAGGATTGTCCGCAGTGCCAAGGTGACGATGGGCAGATCGAACTCGCCCTCCGCCGTCTCCGGCCTCTCGCGCAGATAGGCCATGATCCGACCGAGCACCTCGGCCCGCTCTTCGGGCGAGATGACCAGTGTGTGCGATTGCGTGCCGATGGTCGCGGTCAAAGACTCGGCGGTGCGCCGATACCGGTGCGGGAAGCTCGAACGCTCGAACTCGTGATCCCGGAACAACGGATGCGCGGGTAGAACCACTCGGCCGCCCGGCGGCTGTGCGGTGGACGCGCTGGATCCGGCCACTGCTTTCAGCCCGGCGACCCAGTCCACGGAGCTGTCGTCGGTGTTCCACAGGGCGGCGAAAACGCCGCCGGGCCGCAGGACTCTGCGCAACTCCGGATAGGCCCGGTCCAAGTCGAACCAGTGGACCGCCTGTCCGGCGACTATCGCGTCCACGGAATCGTCCGGGAGCGGAATGTCTTCGGCCGTACCGGCGTGGGCGGTGACGTGCGGGAAGCGCCGGTGCAACTCACCGCGCATGTGCTCGTCCGGCTCGACGGCGATCACGGTGGCGCCTGCTTCGAGCAGGCCCTCGGTCAGCTTGCCGGTTCCTGCGCCGAGGTCGAGGACGGTCGGCGGCTGCCGGTGGGCGACGGCGGCCAGCGCCCAGCGGATGGCCGCGGCCGGATAATCGGGTCGGTGTTCGGCGTACGCGGCGGCGTGCGCGCCGAACGAACTCGCTCTCCTGGCGTGCAAGGCGAGCTTCTCGTCGTGGTCGTCCGGACTCCCCATCCGTTTGACTCTACGGATGGGGAGCCGCGCGCGGGAACCTAAGACGCGCCGGGCAGCCTGCGCACGCCCGCGCAGACCTCGGCGGCCAGGTCGTCGTAGCCGACGGCCAGTTCGGCCAAACGCTGCCAGGCGTCCCACAGATCCCATTCCGAAGCGCTGGCCAGCGCCGCGTAGGCGTTCGCGGTGAACTGGGCCAGGCGATCGATCACCGCGCCGACGGTCTCGGTGTGCACGTGCGCCGCGCCGTGGGCGGGGGGCAGTTGCACGGTGATCCACCGGTCGATGTCGCGAATCAGGCTCGCGCGCAACGCGTCTATCTCGTCGAGCGCATCGTGTGCCGCGCTCAACCTGCGTTCGTGCAACGTGGTGAGTTCGTGCGCACAACGCAGCAGCGGGTTGCTCTCCTGCATTTCGCCTCGGCAGGCTTGCAGCACTTGATGTTTCGCCGGAAGAACCGCGCCGGTGGTCATCGCCTGACCGTTCTGGTGCAGGACCGCACGGCATCGACGATGGATGAGCCCGCGGGACGGAAACCGTTCTCCGGAGGAACGATCCAGTGCCGGTAGTCGGCGTCGGCCGCCGCGGGGGACGGCAGGGCGATCTCGCCGCCGCTCGGCACGATCGAGACGTTCAGGCGGAACAGCTCGGCGAACAGGCGGACGTCGTCGGGTAAGTCGGGCCGGGTGAGGAACGTCCATCGTTTGGACCGGACGTGAGAGATGATCGGGCCCAACGCTATTCGGCGATGGACGAGATCGTCGCGCACATTCTGCCCCAACGCGGCGGGCATCGTGATCGCGCCGACGAATCCGGCGCGCAGGACGATTCGGCCTATCTCCGGATGAACTCCGGCGGGCAGGTCGCAGGTGTGTCGATAGTAGGCGCATCGGGCGGTCGGGGTGTCCGCCAACGCCAGTTGGTCCATAGGGCCCTCGGGTAGCTTCGTGTGACTTTTTCCAAGCCGCCCGGACGGCGCTGCGGCATCGGTGCTGCGATCCGGTACATCGTGCGGGCGTTGTTTCAGTAGAGCACTCCATGGAGCGGATCAAACATTCCGTTCAATTAGTTCTCGAGAAATTCGTTTGCCTGCTGGTTACCCGTGAGTGCGGTAACCAGCAGGACGCGCGGCGCGACGGCGCGTTCAACTCGGAGTACGGTTTCCTGGTCAAATGACCTGTGGCGATGCGGGGCTGGCGCGCCGGGTATTTTGTTCACCGCCCCCCGCTGACGGATGTGCTACCTTGCCGCAAATCGGTGCGGCGACAGCGGATCAGGGTGTGGTGCGGAAGAACAGCACGCGGTCGCCGTGCTCGGACAACGGCGTGTCGGCAGTGATCTGGCGCAGGCCGCAATCCGGCAGGTAGGTGAGGTTGGCGAAGGCCTTCGTGTTGCCGAAGGCCGCGCGCAGTTTGCTCTCCGTCGCCCGATCGGGGTTGTACAGGGCCAGCGTCTCGAAATCCAGTGGTGCGAGCGGTTTGTCGAGGGGAGCCTGGCCGGCCGGACGGCCGAGCGCGGCGTACTGGGTGGCCGCGCCGCGCTCGTACCAGCACAACTCGTAGGCCACGTCCTCGGTGACCGTGATCGCCGCGACGGGCCAGTCCTGGGACAGGCGCAGTGCCAGCGGATGTTTCGCCACCGGGGTGAGTTCCCAGTTCAGGCTCATGACCGTCACCCAGCCACCGTAGGGCTGGTCGATCAGCACGATGTCGTCGCCGAGGGTGGTGGAGGTGTTCAGCTTCGGCTCACGGATCTTCCACTTCGACTCGGGGGTACCGAGATAGCTGTCCCGGTCGAGGGGATAGGCGTCGTCGACCGCGTAGGCCGCGATGATCGCTGCGCGCACCTGGGCGATGGCGTCCCGCTCCGGCAGGTAGACGCTGAGCGCGCCGAAGGTGGAACCGATCTGCACCGGCGTCGACGGCTGGTCCTGCTCGGTGCCCGGCGCGAGCGGGCGCAGGCCCACCAAGGCGAGCTTCCAGTTGATCTCCTCGACGGTCGAGAGGTCGCCGGAGGATTTGAACATGATCTGCTGCTGGGTGAGCCGTCCGGCTCCCTCCAGGGTGCGGCAACCCAATTCGACCAGGGCCCGGTGCGACTTGGGGGTGAGGTCCAGGTCCTGGATGCCGCAGGCGCGCAGCCGGATCGACATGCTGGTGGAGGTGAACGCGGCGTACCGCTCCCGGTACATCGCGATGGCCTGCTTGCGCGACCGGCCGACCATGAGCGTGCGCAGCAGCGTGCTCAAACTGGCCAGGTACTTGCCGGACAGCTCCGGGTTCGCTGCGGCCAAGGCGGCGCGGATGCGGGCCGCCTCCTCGGTCGCGGCCACGGCGGCGTCCTGGTCCAGCCTGCCCAGCCAGACACCGCACTTGGACAGGCCGTCGGCGCACGGGCCCGCGACCTCGGGATGCTCGCGCGCCACCTGCCGGTAGACGTCGCAGGCGCGCCGGATCGTCGTGGTGGCCAGTTCCCTGCGGCCGCTGTGCCGCGCCGCCTGTTCGAAGGAGCGCAGCGCGTCGTTCAACTCCCCGGCGAGGCGGGCGGTGAGCACTTGCCCCCTGGACAGCAGGCGCAGGCGGATCGCCACCGCCTCTTCGGCGGGCGCCAGCGCTTCGCGCGTGCGGTCGCGCGTCGAGCCGTTGTTCTTGGTGGCGATCAGCCCCTTGGCGAGTTCGCCGAGCGAGGTGGCCAAGCGCAATTCGGATTCGACCGTCCGGTCGAGGGCCGCATACCGATCCGCCGCGATCTGACGCTCCATCGCGTCCAGATCCATCGCGCTCCTCGTTTCCAGCATGATCCTCCGCCAACGCGCGGCAACCGCGCAACACAATCTTCTGCGCACCGAGTTTGTCACGGTTGCCGCCCGCGCGCACCTGTATCCCGCCAGGCAGACCGGGTTGTCCGGCGTGCGGTGACCCAGGCGGCCGTCACCGCATCGGCGGAAGGCATGATCGACGGTTGTGCGAGCCCTTCTACAGCGCGTGAGTTCGGCCCGGGTAACCGTCGACGAGCAGGTCGTCGGCCGGATCGACCCGGCTGCCGACGGCCTCCCGCACGGCCTGGTCGCCCTGGTCGGCGTCACGCACTCCGACACCGAGGCGACCGCGCGGGGATTGGCCGACAAGGTGTGGCGGCTGCGCATCCTCGACGGGGAGCGCTCGGCGGCGGATCTGGGCGCGCCGATTCTGGTGGTCAGCCAGTTCACGCTGTACGCGGACACCAAGAAGGGCAGGCGTCCGTCCTGGTCGGCGGCCGCGCCCGGCGCTGTCGCCGAACCCCTCGTCGAGCACTTCGCGCAGGCATTGCGCGAACTCGGCGCAACCGTGGCGACCGGGCGGTTCGGCGCGCACATGCGCATCGAGCTGGTGAACGACGGTCCGGTCACCGTGCTGCTGGAGCTGTGAGTCGCCGTCCTGCCCCGAAAATCGGGGGCGAGCACATCTGACGGGCTCGCACCTGCTGGACCTGGGTGCGGAGCCTACCCGCAAACATCGAGGAATTTGCCGTTCATATTGGCGTCACTGGGGATTAGTCATCCGGTGTTACCGTGGGTGGGAAGGACTCGAGGGTGGAGGAGCGGACGCGATGGCGGACAATGTCGAATTCGACGAGCATCTGTTCCGCAAGGCGGCCCAGAAGACGGGGCACGTCGAGGACCGGATCAACGGCATCATCGACAGATTGAGCGCGTCGATCGCCGCGCGCGGAAACTGCTGGGGCAACGATACTATCGGCCGCAACTTCGCCAACGGCCCCGACGGCTCCGGCGGTTACACCACGACCAGGGACAACCTGATCAAGGGCGCCCGCAACGTGGCCGGCACCTTCCAGAACTTCAGCGAAGGACAGACGAAGACCGCAAATCTGCTGCGCGACATGGAGCACGGCAACCGCGACGGTATCCGCTGATCCCGGGGTGCACCGACCGATGACGAACGAGCAAGCCAAAGCGGAGCTGGCCGACATCCTCGACGGCGTCCAGGAACAGATGCGGATCATCGCGCGGTTGCAGCAGGAGCGCGCGGAATTGACCGGCCGCGCCACGGTGCGCGGCAAGCGGGTGACGGTCGTCGTGAATGCCGACAACACGGTCATCGACACCCAGTTCGGGCCGAATATCGAAGATCTCAGCCACGCCGAGATCGCCAAGGCCGTCACCGAGGCCGCGCAGCAGGCCAGTGCCGATGTGGCCCGGAAGACGCGAGAGCTGATGGCTCCCTTGGATACTCATCGTGCGCGCATGCCGAAGCTGTCCGACCTGGTGGAGGGCATGCCCGACCTGCGCGCGCCGGAACCCGTCCCGGCCCCGACGACGCCGCCGAACGCGCGGGAGCGCAGGGAGTTCTCCGACGGCAGCGGCATGCGCTTCACCGAGACCGTAGAGCGCGATCGTGGTGGATCGGTCACCGATTCCAGCTGGTGAGCTCGGTGGCCGCACCGGGCCGTCGAGGTAGCCGCCCATGGCCATCGAGCTGCCCGCCGCGCTGAAATACCTCGAGCCGATCGTCGGCATGGAGTGGCCCGAGGGCAACGAAGACCAGATGTGGGGCCTGGGTGGGGACTGGCGGACCGCCGCCGAGGAGTTGCGTTCGGTCATCCCCGACATCGTGGCGGCCAAAAGCGCGTCGACGACCGCATATCCCTCCGGCGACGGCTACGAGGAGATGGTCAAGGCCTTCGACAGCTTCCTGACGTTCAGCGGCGGCAACCCGCAGGACGACCAGACGCTGTCGAAACTGGCCGATTACTTCAAGGAAATCGGCGACTCCGCATACGACGTCGGTACCGAGATCGAGTACGGCAAGCTGATGTACTGGTCGTCGCTGGCGTTGCTGGCGGCGGAACTGGCGGCGTCGTTCGCGTCCGGTCCCTTCAAGCCCGCGGTGGATGCGGCGGCGATCGCGGCCACCCGGATCGCGGTCCGCATCATCGGCCAGCGGTTGGTGCAGGCGGTGATCCAGCGGGTGGGGCGGATCGTGGCCAACCGGTTCGTGAGTTTCGTGCTCCGGCACGTCGCGATCGACACGATCCTCGGTACCATGCAGGAACTCGGGGTGCAGGCCTATCAGGTCGGGCAGGGGCACCGCAAGAACATCAATGTCGAGCAGGTCGTCGTCACCGCTGTGAGTTCCGCGGTCGGCGGCGCCGCGGCGGGACCGCTCGGCGAGAAGCTCGGTCACGCGCTGACTCGGCGGTTCGGTCCGGACTTCAATCCGTTCCTGCACGGCGCGATCACCGGGACCACGGCGGGTTTGGCCGGCGCGGGTGCGGGCTTCCTCGGTGCGACCGCCACGCAGTTCGGCTTCGACGTGGCGACGGACGGGTTGGACAAGGCGCTGCAGAACCTGGGGAACACCCCGGTCGACTGGCGCATGTTCACCGCGGGCGCGTCCAACGGTGCGATGACCAGTGCAGCGAAGGTCGGTTCCGCGCATATGTGGAACAAGGTGATGCCGACCACGATGAGCCGTCCCGATCTGGGGACTCGGCTGAACAATCTCTTCGCCGACGTGGGCGGGCCGCGGGTGGGCTACCGGCCCGATGGCGCGGCCACGCCCGGCGCGGGGGACGGCAGTCTGGCTCCCGGCGCGTCGAATACCTCCGGGGCGAACGGTGCTCCGCGCGCCGGGATGCCCGCGGCCGGGAACGGCAATGTCGCCGGGGGTACGGATACTGCGCGCGTCACCGGCGCGTCCGGGGACCGGGGATCGGGCGCGGCATCCGATGGGGCGGGGGCGAATGGCAACGAGGCTGGGCGGAATGGTGAGGCCGGCGCTACGGCACAGAACGGGGAGCGGGGGTCGTCGGGGGAGCGGAGTGGGTCGGGTGAGCAGTCTTCGTCGGGGGAGCGCACGTCGTCGGGTGAGCAGGCTGTGTCCGGTGAGCGGAGTGTGTCGGGTGAGCAGTCTGCGTCGGATGAACATTCCGCGCCGGGGGAGCGCACGTCGTCCGGTGA
Organism: Nocardia sp. NPDC003726; assembly: GCF_053586955.1. Lineage (NCBI taxonomy): Bacteria > Bacillati > Actinomycetota > Actinomycetes > Mycobacteriales > Nocardiaceae > Nocardia > Nocardia sp. NPDC003726. The sequence continues at coordinate 124,143 of NZ_JBSFNF010000013.1, forward strand.
GCAGTCTGCGTCGGGTGAGCGAAGTGCGGCGGGCGAGCAGACCACGCCGGGAGAACGGTCCACGTCCGGCGAGCGGTCGGCGTCCGACACCGGCGCAGGGCTCGCCGACGAAGGACGGCAGGACCGCGGCGCGGAAGCAGGCCGGTCGGAAGAGCCGAATATTGCTGCGGCGCAGCATGATAGGGCTGGCGACCCAAGTGTCACGCAGCGCGGCGCGGTCGACGGCGGGCAGAATCCGGAGACGCGGTCGGTCTCGGATACTTCGCCGACGGGCATGACACCCGTCACGGGCGTTCCGCTCACCGGCCCGGCGGCGACGCCGCACACCGGGCCTAGTATCGCCGGCGCGCCGCCGTCCAGCGGTGTCGCGCAGGGCGCCACGCCTGCGTCGCCTGCTTCGCCGGGAGCGAGCGACGCGCGGCCTGCGCCGTCCGCCGATTCCCGCACCCCGGCCGCCACGTCCGAGAACAGGGCGGTGGCCGACCGGGGCCGGGCCGGTGTAGCCGATCGCGCAGCGGGTTCCGGCCGCGACGAGGCCGGAGTACGAGCGGGCAAGACCGACTCGGAAGCGCCGCGAGCCGAATCCAGGCGGGAGGCCGGTGCGACCCGCCAGGTCGGGGAGACCCGCCAGGACGGCGAGGCGCGCCCGGCGGGCGAGGCGCGCCGAGCAGGTGCGGACCGGCCGGAGGGCCGCGATACCACGGAATCCGAGGACGGCAGGCGCGACGCCGCGCAGCCGGTCGTGCTGCCGCTCGCCGGTGACGTGGGTGAGGCCAGGCCGGTGCGCCGCGCGGACACGGATGGCCCGGCTCGTCGCCCGGGCGGGGATACCGATGGCCCGGCTCGTCGCCGGGGTGCGGACACCGATGGGCCGGATCGCCGGGATACGGACGAAACCACGCGCGACGATCCCGAATCCGATGCGCAGGCAGATCATCCGAAGAATCGCGGGGAGTGCGCCCGGCTCTCCTTGGCCGAGCTGCGGGAGGCCACCGGGAGCGACACCATCCGGCCGCCGGACGAGCCGGTCGGCGAGCGCGGCATGTCCCTGCGCGAAATCGAGCAGGCCGCGGGCGGCCGTCTGTGGGACTACCCGGACGGCGGGCCGGACGAGTCCCGTCACCAGGGCATCGCCGACGAATTGCTGCGGATGGCCGCGGGGATGGATCCGCGCGATGTCGCCGAAGGCCGTGGACCGCGCGCCCTCGTGGTGGACGAATACGCCGGCCCGGTCGACGAGCACGGGGTCGGCGCCCACGCCTACACCTTGACCGTGCGGATGCATCCGGACACCGGCGAGTTCCGTATCGAGGTGTCCGATCCGGGAGCGGACAGCCGCAAGGGATTCCCGCCCGACGTGCCCGCGGACCTGCGCTCGGTGTCGGCGATCCTGTTCGACGGCCAAGGAAAGGCGGTGTCGCCGAGCGGATCCGACCCGCGCGTGCGACCGGCCGACGAGCGTCCGATCTATGGTCCCGACGGCGAGATCGCCGGTCGGCGCGGCGACGAGACGCCCGAGCAGTTCCGCGCACGGCTACGGGCCGAGATGGCGGACATGCACGCCAGGCGGGCCGCCGAGCAGGCGCGACAGCTGCGCGACCTGGTGGACCGCGTCGATCCGGCGGATCTGCCCGAAGGGGTGACAAAACGACAGCTGCGGATCAAGGCTTCGCAGGCGGAATGGCATGCCCGCGAGTTCCGCAAGAACGCCGACACCTGGTGGCGAGTGGCCGGAGGACGCCCGGCGGACGAAGCCCCGATACCGCCGCGTTCGCCGTCGGATCCGGCTCCGAACTCGACGCGCTCCCGCGACGACGCGAATCCACTCGATCCGGCCACGGACCCGGCGCGTTCGCGCGACGACGCCAGTTCGCTTGACCCGGCGCGGTCTCGCAACGACCCGGATCTTCCTGGTCCGGAGCGCGTTCCGCTCGGCGACCGTGAGCCGAGCGCTGTGGACGAAGTGAATCGGCCGCGTGACGCCGACAATGCGGAAACCCGTGGCCGGAAGGTCCCGCCGCTGGGCGACAGTGAGCGGAGCGCGGCGGATGAAGGGAATCGGCCGCGTGACACCGACGGCGCGTCAGAACCGGGCGACCGGAGGGGCGCGCTGCTGGACGGTGCCGATACGGTCCCGGCGCGGTCACGCAGCGATTCGGATACCACTGAACCGGAACGTGTTCCGCTGGGCGACCGTGTCTCGAGCGCGGCGGATGAAGGGAATCGGCCCTCGGATTCGGCGACTCGGCCGCGTGACACCGACGGCGCGCAGGAACCGGATGACCGGAAGGTCACGCCGCTGCACGACGGCGACGACGCGCGGCCCGCACGCGACCGCCTCCCGGCCCTCGACGAGACGCCCGACTTCCTAGGGGAATCCGATGACGCCGAGCACCGCTCGGAACACGGTGACGACGATGTCCCCACCGGCATGTTCCGCGACGCCGACGGGCTGTTGCACAAGTTCGGTGATCGGCCGGACTCCTACCGAGATCGGGACGGCACGTGGCATCACCAGGACGACGACCCTGGCACCTACCGCGACGACAGCTTCCGGTTGCGCGACGAACTGAACAATGAATACGTCACCGACCATCTGACGAGCAGGCCCTACCGGTTCCTGGCCGATCCCGGCGACAAGCAGCCCTACACCGTGGTCGACGAAGCGATCGCGGCCCAGATCGCGAAGACGGTCACCGAGCGGGCTGCGCTGGAGACGCGGCGCAACACGGCCAATGACGCGGTCAAGCGGCGCATGGCGGAATTCGAGATCAAGAAGATCAGCGATCTGGCCGAGGATAAGCTCGCCGCGCGCGTGGAGAAACTCGAGATCGAGATCTTGGAGTCCGACCTCTCCGACGAGCAGAAGCGGGCGAAACTCGATCGTCTCGGCGAGTTGGAGCGCAACGCCGCGGAGTTCAACCGGCTGGGCCCGCTGCTGGTGAACGCGTCGAAGACGCTCGGTGAACTGGGCGGCAGAGCGTTCGCGCTCGACGGAGACAAGTATCCGGGCGCGGTGCTGCTGTCGCCGTTCGAGGGTGCGATCGATGGCGCCGATACCGTCGACATAGCTGTGCTGGTCCCCGGTGTCGACGGTGGGCCCCCGAAGCTGGTGGTGATCGAGGCCAAGGGTGTCCACCGGCACCTCGGCGGCTCCAAAGCGGTTGAAGCGCAACAGGGTTCGCCGGAGTATCTGCGCCGCACGGCCGCGATCGACAAGAACCTGCGGCGGATTCTGACCGAAACGCCCGAGGAGATGGCGGCGCGCGGCGTCGATCCGGACAGCCCCGGTGGGCGGGCGCTATCGCGGGCGCGTGACCAACTGCTGGAAGCGCACCGGAACGGGACGCTGGCGGTCGAATACCACCTGGTGCACGCCACCAAGGACGGCGTCGTCACCTCGCGCGAGTTCAACCTCCATCGCGACGGCGTGCTGGTGCGGATCGACGTCATCGGCGGTATCGAATCGCCCGCGCTGGTGGGTGGACCGGACCGGCCGCCGTACGCGGACACTCCTGCTCGCGATGCCGACACCCCGGCGCGGGACGCCGACGATTCGTCACCTCCGCCCCCGGACAGTGACGCGGCGGCCACCCGCGATGCGGAACTGCTCGGCGTTCCGGGCGAGGACGAATGGTCGCACCTGAGTCCGGAGGAGGTCGGCGAGCGGCTGCGCGAGCACCTGCGCGGCGCGATGGACAATCCCGGCTTCGAAGTCTTCGGATTCGGCCTCGACGGTCTCAACCCCGAGGTGGTGCGGGAATACGCCAGGGCGATGGTCGATCTGGTCGAGCGGTTCCCGGCCGCCGACCTGCACAGCATCGGTATCGGCGGGCTGCCGCCCGAGGTGATCGGCATGGCGCAGCCCCGGCTGGACGCTTCCGGGCGCATGGTCACCGAGTCGATCGTCCTCAGTTACGACCATGCGACCGGGGCGCAGACGTTCCGGGATCGACTGCGGATCGGTGTGGACAACGGCCGGTTCTCCCCGGACGTGCTGCGCCGTCCGGTCCGGGCCGTCGTCGCGCACGAATACGGGCACGCGCTCGACCATGCCAGCCAGCAGAGCGCGCGCCATCGCGCCGAGGAATACCTCTACGAGCGTTATCTCGATGACGACACCCGCAGCCCGGAACTCGGTTTCGAAGACTGGCTGCACCAGCTCAGCGGCCACAGTTTCGACCGCGACGGCAACCTGCGGCCGGAAGAAGCGCTGCCGGAAGCGTTCGCCGATCACGTGCTCCGCGGCGACGACGACCCGGTCAGCGCCCCCGCCAGAGCGCTGCACGACCTGCTGACCCGATCGGCCGCCGAGCCGCCGGAGAACAGCGACGCGCCGCTCTCGCTCGAGGCCGACCACATCGATCTTCCGGACGACGGTTCGGAGGCGGAGACCGCCGGTGCGCAACGACCTCGCCCCGGGGGGCCTGAGCCGGGCGACCGGAAAGTCGCGCCGTTGGGCCGCGACGATCCGGCGAACCAGGAGGCGACACCTCCGCGGACGGAAGCCGCCGATGGCGGGTCGGGCAAGCCGCCCGCCGACCCGCCTGCCCGATTGCCGGACGAACCCGATGACGGCGCGCGCAACCGCCGCGAGGAATCGGCACGAGATGAGCCCTACCAGAAGCAGGTGTGGCCGCCGGCCGAGCAGGGAGACGCCAGCCCCGACCGGCCCGATGGCGATGAGCCGTCGCCCGGAGGCGCGCAGCCGGACGATCTCGCCGCGGCCACGGCATGGGCGAACCGCGAGTACGACCGGATGCTGGGCGAACGGCACCGGCTCACCCGCGAGATGGAGTTCTGGCAGGCCAAACGCGACGACCGGGCCACCAGGTCGATGGCGGTCGGCGATCCGGAGCGTGCGCTCGGCTCCCGCGAATCGCTGGCCGAGACGATGCGGCGGCTGGACGAGGCCGCCACCCGCAGGACCATCGATATCGCGCCGCTGGGCGAGGACGCGGGCGGGCAGGTCAGCGAACAGCGCTCGGCCGCCGATCGCATGCGGCGGTTGCGGGACCTGAACAAGCTGGAAGAAGCCGCCCAGCACGTCATCCGGTTGCGTGAGCGGATCGCGGTGCTGGACAGCGGTCTGCGGGAATTGGTCCGGGACGGCGCGGTCGAGGGCAGGCCGCTGCTGGCGGATGCCCTTGCGGAGCAACACCGATCGGCCGCCGAGCGCGCCCGCGAGCTGGTGCGGATCAAACCGCGCCGCGCCATGCGCGACGATCTGGCGCAGCGGCTCGGCCTCGTGGACGAGCACGGCCTGGTCGACGAGGCCGCCCTGAGTCCGGATCGGTTGGCGGACACGATCGAGCGGCTCTCGTCCGAGCATCCCGACCGGTCCGACCAGGTCGGCATGCTCGGCGAGGTGGCAGGCGAGGTCAACGACGCGCACAATCGGATCGGCCGGATCCAGGACCGGATGGCGCAGGTCGCGGGCGCCGGACGCCGGGACATCGAAGCCGCGGGCGGGCGGATGGAGACCGACCGGGTCGGGATGATCGATGGTGAGCCGCCCCGGATCGTCGTCTACGGTCCGCGGGAACCGCTGACGCCCGCGAACGGCATGACCGACCACGACCTCGCGCTCCAGCATGCCGCGCACACCTCCGAAGCCGTGGTGCGGGCGATGATGCGCCCGGATGTCACGGTGGAGTACCGCAGAATCACCTCCAACCGTGAGGGCGACTGGACGATCGATGACCTGCCCGGCCCGCAGGTACGTCACCTCGGTGGCCGCTTCGGAGCGCGGGAAGGGGCGACGCCGCGGCGCGGCTTGGACGTGGCGATGTGGCGCGCCGCCAACGGCGAGTGGCAGCAAGTCGATCCGTCCCGGCCGGATTGGCGGCAGAACCGGCGCGATGTGGCCGAGCACGATTTCAAGAGCCGTGACCTGCCGGAAGGCGTCAGCAGCTGGGCGGTGGACCAGATCCAGGCGACGGTGCACGACTGGCTCGCCGACCCGCCGCCGCCGGAACCCACGATGCGCGACCCGCACAGTCCGCCGCCGCAGGCGCCGATGAACGAAGACATGCTGCCGCACATCCCTGGTGGCGGGTCACCGATCAACCCCGGCGACATCCCCACCTACCAAATGCCGTTCTCCGGGGCGATTTCCGCCACGATGCGCGTGATCATCGAGACGGCGAAGCTGTCGGGCTTCACTTGGTTCGCCGATCGCGACAACCCGGGCAGGATCCGGCCGGGATTCAAAGGCCACCCGTGGTTCCGCGCACCGAAGTCCGAGCACCAGCCCTTCGTCCGTCCCGCCGAACCGGACGACGTCACCGACGACCGCGAGGCCCCGGAGCAGTTGCGCGATCGCGCACGGCAGCGGCGGGCGGACTGGGCGCGCGTCCAGAGTTGGACGGACGAGCAGTATCGGCGTTTCCTCGACGACGCCGATGACGTCGACCGGATCGCCGAGCGGGTGCGCGAGCAGCATCGGCGGGAGCGCGACGAGGCCGCGCAGGAGGTCATCGATGTGCTGCGCCGCCGGGTGCTGCCCCATGCCGCGATCGACCAGACCGGCGACCCGGACGCCCAGCTGACCCGGCTGCGCGGCGCCGTCGACGCGGCGAACGCGCTGCTGGACCGGCATTTCGATGGTTCGCTCGACGTCGAGCAGCGTCGGCGCGTCCTCGGCGAGGTCCTCGACCTGATGGTGCGTGGTGCGGATTCCGATGCACTGCGTGTCGCCCTGCACGACCATATGCGCACCCGCACCCCGGATCTCACCGCGGAGGATGTGCGGCAGATCAAGAAGCTGCTGATGGAAGACGAGCTGTTGATGCTCGACCCGGACAGCGGGCAGCTCGAATGGCGGCAACTGGATCGGCTGGCCCACGTCGCCGAGGCGTGGGATCGGCTCGCGAACGGCGATCCCTTGGCCGAGGACTTCCGGCTCGTCACCGACGCGCGGGCGTGGTCGGAGCTGGCGCGCAGGTTCCGCGAGGAGAGCGACTACAACGTCACCTGGCACGAGATCTACGAGGCCGTGCAGCGGCTCGAGGGTCCGCATTGGGACGATCGGCGGCCTCCGCTGTCGGATTGGCGCGCCGACATCCCGTACACGCCGCCGTTGCCCGCCCACTTGGCCGACGGGCCGCGGTCGCCGGAAGAGTCTGCGGCAAAACAACGCTCTTCGGATGGCGAGCCGATGCGCGATCCGGTGCTGGAGGGGATGCTCACGGAGCTGGAGGCGACCGTTGAGCGGATGCGCCGAATGGACGCGGAGTGGGAAGCGGCTTCCGATCAGGAGACCGACGGACCGGAGAACAGCGGCTCTCGACGTGATCCAGATGTGGATTCGGTGACGCGAGATCCCGAACTGGATCGCATGCTCGCGCGGCTCGAGGCCACGGTCGAGCGTATGCGTCAGCGGGACGCGGAGTGGAGGGCCGCCCTCGATTCGACGCCGGAGGCGGAATCGGAGCAACCGGAAGGCGCTGCGTCCCGGCATGTCTCGGACGAGCCGGTGCGGCGGGACCCGGTGCTGGAGGGAATGCTCACGGAGCTGGAGGCCACCGTCGAGCGGATGCGCCGGATGGACGCGGAGTGGGAGGCCGCGTCCGAGCGTGTGGCGGAATCGCCGGATGAGCCCGGTTCACAACGTGCGCGCGGCGAGGAGCCGCCACCGCGGGATGCCGTGCTGGACGGGATGCTCGAAAAGCTCGAGGCGACCGTCGAGCGGATGCGCCGGATGGACGCGGAGTGGGAGGCGGCGGAGGCTGCGCGGGACCGGGAGCGTAGTGCCGATGAGCCGGGGGAGGACGGCCCCGAAGCCGCGGGTGGGGTGCGGCCGAGCGGGCCTCCGTCCGAGCCGCCGTCGACGCCCGCGCGGTCGGTGGAGGAACCGAGCGCGCCGGATGAAGCGCGGCGTCCGGATGGTTCCGAGCCGGGCGGGCGGATCGATGAGCGTGCCGACGCCGGCGACTCGCTCGGTCGCGATGGCGACGTTCTCTTCGAGGGCGATCTGCCGGAGGACGGGACGCCGTTGTATCGCGGCATTCCCCGCTTGCTGCCCGACGGATCGGTGAATCCGTCCTACCAGCAGGCGGTTTCGGGACGCGCGGTGCCGCGCGGGACCGTGGACCTGTCCGCCGAAGAGCACATCTCCCAGCGGCGAGCCGCCGAGAGCGACACCACGTCGTGGACGCGCACGCGCAGTGCGGCCGAGGCGTTCACCAACGGCGACGGGGTGATCCTGGAATGGCGCACCGGGGCGCCGCCGGAGGGCGCGTCCTGGAAGTTCAAGCCGATCTTCGATCTGCCGGACCAGTTCTCCCAGGTGCTCATCCAGGGCACGCTGCCCGACGCGCGCGCGACCAGGTTCATCGCGGCCGACGCGCATCCCCAGCCCGCCGTGCGGGACATCCAGCAGCGGTTGGGCGACGGCAGACCGGATGGGGATACGGCGGCGCAGCTGCGCGACGACGAACCGCCCGGCGCACCGGCTCCGGATCCCGGCAACGACGAGAACGCCGCGCGGCCCGATGATTCCGATGCGACGCTGCTCGGTGCGCCGACCGATGACGAGTGGTCGCCGCTGAGCCCGCCGGAGGTCGGCGAGAAGCTGCGCGACGACCTGCGCCGGATGACCGACAACCCACGGTTGGAGGTGTTCGGCTTCGACCGCGACGGTCTGAGCCCGGAGGCGGTACGCGAGATCGCCCGCGCGCTGGTCGATCTGCACGCCCGCTTCCCCCAGGTCGACATCCGCCGCATCGGGATCGGCGACTTGCCGGACAAGGCGATCGCGGAGGCGCGTTCCGGCTACGCGGACGGCCGCTTCCACACCGAGTCCATCACGGTGAGCCCGAAATACGTCGCGAGCGCACGGGAGCTGCGCCGGACGATGACCGACCGGGTCGGCGACGGACTGTACGACCGGGCCGTCCTGCGGCGGCCCGCGTACTCGATCGCCGTCCACGAGTTCGGGCACGCGCTGGAATTCGCGGGAGACAACGCCGCCAGAGCCGGGGCCGAGGACCAGCTGCTCTACCACTATCTGGACAACCATCCGGCCGACCGGACGATGGATGGCTTCATGGACTGGCTGCGCGCCCACCTCAGCGGCTACAGCCTGACCGCACAGGGCATCGAATCGTCGGAGGCGCTGGCCGAAGCGCTGGTCCAAGTGGTGGCCAACGGCCGCGACAACGTGCCCGAGCCGGTGCGGATGCTGTACGACCGGTTGGTCGAGGCGGTCGAAGGCGATGCGAAGCTGCTCGGCGCGCCGTTCGACGACGAGTGGTCGCGGCTGGGTCCGGCGGAGGTCGGGCGGAAGCTGCGCGACACCGTGCGGCGGATCACCGGCGATGCCGAGTTCGAGGTGACGGGCTTCGACCGTCCCGGCCTCAACGGCGAGGTGCTGCGGGAATACGCCCGGTCGATGGTCGAGATGTTCGAGCGGTACCCGCAGGCGAGTTTGCGCCGGATCGTCGTCGGTGACCTGCCGCGCGGCGTCTTCGCCGAAACCGGGCAGCTGATCGACCGTCGCACCAGGAAGGTGCACGCGGACGATCTGCTGATCAACGCGCACTACGCCGCGAGCGCGACGGAATTCCGCGAAGCCGTCGAGCGGGGCGTCGAATCCGGGTGGCTGCATCCGTCCGCCACGCGCAGACCCGTCCACGCGATGGCGGTACACGAGTTCGGCCACATCCTCGACATCGCAGGCAGCGGCTTCGCCCGGCGCGAACTCGACGCCGCGCTGCTGAACCACTACTTGTCGAAACAGCTGGGTGAACCGACCACCGAGGGCTACCTGGCGTGGCTGAAGGACAACCTCAGCGGGTACAGCTTCGACAAGTCGGGACTGCTCGACCCGGCGGAGGCGCTGGCCGAGGCGTTCGCCGAAGTGGAGTCGCGTGGCCGTTTCCGGGTCGGCGAACCCGTGCGCGTGGCCTACGACCTGCTGCGCGAATCGGTCCACCGCGGTGGCCGCCGCGGATGGCTCGGGCGGTTCATGGACGGGCTGCGGCTGGAGCGGTTCATCTCGCGCGATGAAACGGCCGGGATCGAACGCGACGCGGTCGAAACCCATGAGCGGCACGCGGTCCGGGTGGAGGACCCGCAGGACGGCGGCGAACCCCTGCCGCCCGCCGACCTCGCCCTTCCGGCCACAACCGGTGGCGACGAGACCGGCGCGCGTGCTCTGGTTCGCCCGGACGAGGCGCAACCGGCCGGTTGGCATCATCGCCCGATAGATGTGGCCGCGGCGGAAGTACGGGAAGTGCTGGTGCGCAGCGAGATCGGCAGGCAAGCGCTCGCCCGGCTGCGCGATCTCGGCGCCGCCATCCGGTTCGAGGAACCCGGCGACGGCCCAGGGGAGCCGGACCGGTTCGACGGACGGACGATGGACGTGTTCATCGGCACCCGCGGGCGCGACCAGCTGGCCCAGGCGGCGGCGGTCGTCCGGGCGGCGGAGCTGGCCGGGGCCGTCGCCGAGGGCAGGCTCGAGGTGAGCCCGGCCCGCATCCGGGAGCTGGATCGGTCCGATCACGTCGCCGCGCGGGTGCGGGCCGAGGCCGAGGCGCTCGGCCGCCAAGCCGAATTCCACCGGGAGATGCGCGAGGCCGGTTACGACCCGTACGGCGGGCCGGTGCGCGACGTGGTCGATGCCGCGCAGCGCAGCGTGCTGGAATCGGCTTACCTGGACGCCTTCGACCGGGCCGGCGAGCCGGACGGCGCGGCGGTGGACGACCCGGCGCGCCGGGCGATCCGGGACGCGGAGGCGGCTCGGCTGACCGCGCGGCGGGACGCCGTGGCCGCGGCTGTCGACGCGGCACGCGTCCTGCGTGCGGAAGCGGCGCGCGGTCTGGCGGACGATGCGCAGCTGACCACGCGAGCCGCACTGGCCGACACGATGGAGCAGTTGCACGGCCGGACCGTCCGGGTCGATCAGGCCGGCGCCTGGCGGGACCGGTTGTCGGAGCTGGAGCGGGCGGCACTGCGGGTCATCGACCTCGAGGAGATGCTGAGCCGCGCCGGCACGGACCTGCGGCACGTGCTCGACCTCGATGCCACCGAACCGGATGCGAGCGCCGACCGCGAGCGACGGCGTGCGGCGGGCGTTGACGAGTTGCTGGCCGATCCGCGGTTCGACGCGCCGGAGGATCCGCGCGAGGGCGTGAGCGGACGGCACGAGGCCGGCGAGGAGTGGGACGCCGCGCACCGCTCGCGCGCACCCGAGGGGACGGCGGAATACGCTCCCTCCGATCTCGCGACGGCCCGCGAACTGGCGCGGCTCCAGCGGGCGGACGCGGCGGCCGGGCGGGAACTCGCACGGATCGAAGCGGATTGGGATCGCGCGTTCCGGCGGCTGAAGGACGGTTTCAACCTTCCCGACGATGAGATCCCCGCCACCCGGCAGGAAATGTTCGACCTGGTCCGGGAACGGTCCGAGCGCATCGACATCTGGAACGGCACCAGTTATGTCCTGCTGCTCGCGGATCTGACCGCGCAACACGCACGGGTGAGCGCGGATCGCGCTCGCCTGCTGGGCGAGATCACCGGCATCGTGCGGCAGGACCTGTCCCATCGCGCCGCCCTGGACGGCGACCCGCCGCCCACCGATCTCCGAGTGCGTCTCGACGAATCCGGTGACCTGCGCATCTCGCGGGACTCCGCAGACGCGCCCGCGCCGATCGATCCGCCCGGGCAGGGGACGCACCCGCGGACGATCACCGAGCACGCGGGCGCTCTCCTGGAACGGGCGCTGGCCGAACTCACCCGAAGTCCGCAGGGCAGATGGGCGGCGGTCGCGCTGGAGCGGCTCGGGGTGGACATCCGGTTCACCACCGAGTCCGAGGCGAGCATCCGGCGCATGGACAGCGGCCGGTACGAGCTGCGCCCGGACGCCGGATATCACCCGGCCACCAATTCCGTCGTGCTGGAGTCCGACGCCGGACCAGGGCGGCACGCCGCGGAATTGGTGCGCGCGGCGCGGCTGGCCGAGCAGGTGAACGAGGCCGCAGGCGAACCGCTGGCGCGGCTGACCCTTTCCCGCGACGAATACGTCGATCTGATGCTGGACCGAATGGCCGAGGCGTACGCCCTGATGTACGCGGGCAACGCCGACGAGACCGGCAGGACGGATCTCGACCGGATCGGCGTCGACGACCTGGAACGCGCCTACGCCGAGGCATACGACGACGCCATGAAGTACGCCGAGAAGACGTACTGGAAGTCCGGCGTCGTCCGGTCCTACCCGCTCTATCACCGGGCCGCGTTCCGCGCCGGTGTGCGCGCCGTGCGCGAACACCTCGACCGCCTCGGGCCGCAGGTCGGCCGGCGGGATTACGGCAGTCACTTCGCCGCCGCGTGGGACCGGGCGCACGGCATCGCACCGACCGAGCGCGCGGTCGAGGCCGGCGCACCCGCGCGCGACACCCGCGCCAGGGTCGCCGAGCGCGCCACCCACATCGTGCTGGAGATCGAAAGTCTGCGCATGCTGCGCGACCTGGGCGAATACGTTCCGGTCAGCCCGGCCGAACGCGCGTACACCGAGGCCTATGACAAGGCGTACCCCAAGGCGGAGAAAGCGCATCGCCGCAATCCCGAGGCCCCGCCGCCGGAGGAGGCCGCCTACCGAGCGGGCCGCGAGGCGGTGCGGCGCTATCTCGACCGGGTGGGGTTGGACCGGGCCGAGATCGCCCTCGATGTCGTCCGCGCCGCCGGCAACGAGGACGAGTCGCGCTGGGGTCATCCGAAGCCTCGTGAGGACGCGCAGCACTCCGACGACCCCGCGACCCGGGAGACCGGGCGCCACGATGACGCCGACCTCGCCCGGCGCGTTCTGGATCAGGAATTCGACAGTGAGCCGCGTCCGGAGCGGCTCACCGACCGCGTCGCGCGTTACCCGGCCGATTCCGAACCGGGGAGGCGGCCGCGGCTGGTGGTGGTCGCCGAACCCGGGCAGCATATCGACGCCCTGCGCGAACTGGCGGCGAGCCACCCGGAATTCGCCGACGTGCTCTGGGACCGGTCGCACTATCTCGACTACCGCGAGGCGGTGCGCGGGGCGGGCGGCCTGCCGACCATGCACCACATCACGGTGACGGCGGCGGAGGGGCCGTATCGTCATCCGACCAGGAGCGAAGCGCTCACGCAGATGCTGGCGCACTACCTGCGCTACCGGGCGGAGGGCCGGACCCGTCTCGGGTTCGAGGAGTGGCTGAAACAGCTCGGCCCGGAGGCGTTCTACACCGCCGAGGACGCCAATCGGGCTCGCGGCACCGGCCGGCAGGGTTTCCACGTGCCGGGCCGGCTGACCGAGGGCTTCCACGAGGCCGGATACCGCACCGCGGCCGCCGCCGACCCCCCGTTGACGCCCCCGCATCCGGCCGAGGTCGCGCATCGGCTCTATACCCGCAGGATCCCGCTGCCCAGCGATCCGGGGATCCCGCGCCCGTCACATCACCAACTGGAGATCTTCCAGGTCGGCTCGACGGTGCTGAGCATCCACCTGGAACCCGATGGCAACGGCGGCTGGCGGGTGCCGGCTCCGCTGTCGAACCGATCGGAATCCGATGTCCTGTCCACGCATCTGCAGGGCTTGGCCGCGCCCGATCGGAAGAAACTCCTCGCGCGGATCGTGGAAGTGCTCGGCGACGGCTCTGCCGATCTGGTGGATCGCGGCAAACCGCGCAGCAGGTTCGGCCGGTTCATCGATCGGTTCACACCGGGCAGGGCGAGCGCGCCGGAAGGTGACCAGCCGCCCACCGGCCGGGACCGGATGGCGGACGAGTCGGCGCGCGGCGCCCATCCGCCCGAGGACATCGCCGCCGACCTGCCCGATACGGAGGTGCTCGGCGCACCGGCCGCGGACGAGTGGTCGCGGCTGGGCCCGCACGAGGTCGGCGAGTTGTTGCGGGACCGGCTGCGCGAGGTCACGGGCAACCCGGAGTTCGACGTGTTCGGCTTCGACCGGCCCAGGCTCGATCCCGAGGTGGTGCGCGAATACGCCAGGGCCGTGGTCGAGATGCGCCAGCGGTTCCCGCACGCCGATCTGCGCGGGGTCGGCATCGGCGAGTTGAAGCGGGGCGAACTCGGGTGGGCCGACGGCGCGATCGATGAGGTCACCAAGAAGGTTTTCACCAGGGCGATAGTGCTCAGCCACGAGCACGCGACCAGCGCGCGGGCCTTCCGCGCGGCCGTGTACAACGCCGTCGGCAACGACCAACTGAAGCCGATGATGTTGCGGCGGCCGGTCTTCGCGGTCGCGGTGCACGAATACGGTCACGTGCTCGACCACGCCGGTGGTCTGGCCGCGCGGATGCGGGCGGAGCGTCATCTGCTCGAGCTGGCCGCCGCGGACCCGGACGGCGATTTCGGCCGGTGGCTGCGGGAACTGAGCGGATACAGCCTCGACCAGGACGGTCTGCTCGACGATCACGAGGCGGTGGCCGAAGCCTTCGCCGAAGTCGTCATGCGCGAGCACCTCGGCGATCCGGAGCCGGTGAGCAAACCCGTTCGCGCGCTGCACGATCTGTTGCTGCACCACGCCGAGCAGGGTGGGTTCGGCCGTGCCGCCGACGCGCCGTCGAACGACCGCCTGGTGCTGGACACTCACGACGACCAGGTCCGCGACCTGCTGCGGCAGACCGACTACGGCAGACAGATCCTGGCGAGCCTGGACAGCGGACCGACCCGCACCGGTTACGAAGGCTCCGCGCCGGACGGAAGGACCGGCGAGTTCCGCCGTCGCGAACTGGCCGCGATGGCGTTCACCGCGGGCAACTCGCACGTGCGCCAGGCGCTGGCCCTGGCGCACGAATCGCTGCACGCGCAACGTCATCTCCAGCGCACGACGGCGAACACGCCCGAGCGCATCCGCGCGCTGTCGCGGGAGGAATTCGTCGACGCGATGGTCGACGAGGAAGCCGCCGCCAGCGGCAGGCACTTCCGGCTCGCGGCGGAACTGCGCGCGCTCGGCTACGAGATCGCCGAACACCCGCTCGAGCAGCACTACCGGGAAGCGTTCGACCAAGAGCTGACCCGGCGGCGCTGGGACAACGCGGGGACCCGCGCCGAGGCGCACGAGCGCGGTGTCGCGGCGCTGCGCGAGCCGCTCGGCCGGACCGAGTGGAACAACGGACGCGACTACGCCGACTACTACGGAACCATCTGGGACGAGGCCAATGTCGGCCGCGACGGCGCTGCGGAGGCGGGCAGGCACCATTCGTTCTCACCGACTACCGCCGACGAACTGTGGCAGGGTGCGCTGACCCGCCAGGACGCCAGGCTGCGGGCGCAGGAGACCGCCGCGGAATTCGCCCGCCGGGCCGAGGCGGTGTTCGGAAGCCGCGACGTCTCCCGCTCGGCGATCGAGCGTGCGCTGCGGGAGGCGGAAGACGCGCTCACCCGGTCGGGACACGACGCCGAACTGCTACGCAGGCAGCACGATCTGCGCGTGCTCAGCGATCTGGCGGATCTGCGGGACCAGGCCCGGACCCGGCTCGAGGGGCAACAGCGCAGTCTCGCCGCACTGGCCGCGCGTGGGGTGCTCGGCGCGGCCGTCCGCGGCGAGCCGGGCGCCCGGGTGCTCACCGAGCACGTCGCGCATGTGCCGGGCGAGCCGGAGCGGGTGGTGATCGCGGCGGAGGCCGGTGACCATCGGCGGGTCATGCGGGAGGCCGAACGCGACCCGTTCGCGGCCGCGCTGCTCGGCCGCGACGACGTCGACCGCCGGTTCCTCGAAGTGGAGATCGACGACTTCGGCCACGTGCGCGTCCGATCCGTGGCGGAGCCGGAGCCCATCGCGCCGAGCGACCCGATCGGCGAGGTGACGCCGCGCGACCTGGCCGGGACCGCGGCGGCCGAGCGCACCGCCCGCCTGCGCGCGGAACTGGCCCGGACCGAGATCGGCAGGCAGATCGAGCGGGCGCTGACCGAGCACGAGGTGCGGATCGAGTACGAATCGGGCGCGCAGGACCGCTACTACCCGGCGCAGCGGCGCTTGGTTCTCGACCCCGGCCTGACCGACACGCAGCAGATGCTCGCGCTGGTGCGCGGCGGCACCCTCGCCGACCTGGCCCACGCGCCGGACATGCCCGACGCCGCGCGGGTCCGTTCACAGTCGTCGCGCCGCGCGTATGTCGGGACGATGCTCGATCTGGAGACCGCCGCGCGCGTCATGGAATTCGCCGCGATCGGCGAACTGCGTGCGGCGCGGCACGACATTCCCGAAACCGACCTCGAGCGGGTGTACACCGAGGCCTACGACGCGGCGCACGCGGCCGCGAGGGCAGCGGAGCCGAACGCGTGGCCCGAGGACCTTCAGGACAAAGCCAGGGAGGCCGCGTTCGAGGCGCTGCGCCCGCTGATGGACGCCCAACTCGTCGGCCCGGACCAGACCTACGCCGACTTCTACGGCGACGCCTGGGACGCCGCGCACGGCGAGCGCTCGTTCGACCAAGTCGTGGCGGAGGCGCTGGTCGCAGGTGAAATCGGCTCGACCCTACTGCGCGAGGGCGATTCGCCGCACAGCGCCAGGAGCGTCGAGCTGGTCCGGTTCGGCAACGGCACCGAACTGATCCGCAAGGTCGTCGTCAATCCGCGGCACGCTGTCGCCGAGGTGCTGACCGGGGTGCTCGGCCGGGCGCTCGACGCCCCGGTGCCCGAGTCGGTGCTGCACGAGCCGAACCTCGTCTACCAGCAGGTCATGCCGGGTGAACCGGCCGGCGACCGGCACCGCGACTTCGCCGATCCGCACGACCTCGGGTACGCCGATTCGATCCCCGGCCGCGCCCTCGGTCTGCTCGACACCATGATCCGGCCCCCCGACCGGGATCGTTTCGGCTGGCTCGCCGGGCCCGACCGGCAGCTCGCGGGCATCGACCACAGCCGCGCCTTCGAACCCGGCGCCGAGGCCCGCGCCGCGGTGAGCCCGTTCGCCGAAGGATTCCTCACCCGCGACGCCGACGGGAACGTCCGCTACCGCGACCACGGGCTGACCCGCGAGGCCGTCGACATCCTCACCGAACGGGTTGCCGCGCTGCGGCCGCAGTTCGAGCGCTACGGCCGCACCGGCTGGCACGACCTGGCCATGGAACGGCTGGCGCGGGTGCGCGAGCACGCGCGCGACATAGCCCCCGTGCCGCCGCCCGATGCCGCCGCGCCGCTCGGCGCCGACCACACCGTGGTCGGCGCATACGACAGACGCAACACCTGGCTCTACCCCGACGGCGAAGGCGGCATCCACGCCACCGTCGACGGCGACGGTGTGCTGCGCGTCCGAATCCAGCCCGCCACCAGACCGGCCGACGGCGCCGGCCTTTTCCGCAGCGCGATATCCGAACTCGGGCACTGGGTGACCGAGATCAGGGGCGAGTGGCATCGGGAAGGCGGCCCCGGCGCCGACCCGGATCTCTACCGGACGCCCGAGGAAGCGATGCGCGACACCCTGCTCGGCAGGTTGGCCGCCGAGCACGGCTTCACCGAAATTCGGGTGGTGGCAGGCGATCCCGCGCCCACAGTGCGTTTCACCGAGCCGCAGTTCGCCGACGCCGATACGCATGCCACGCCGGATGACACCGGATTCTCCGAGCGGACCGACGACAATCAGCAAGAATCGGCGGCGGACCACCAGGAGCGCCCCGCTACCGAAGACCTGTGGCAGCTGAACCGGATCGACGTCGAAACGACCGAAGTCTGGCAGCTGCTCGAACAATCCGCCGTCGGGCGCGAGGCGGCGCGACTGCTTCGCGCGGAGGGCGCGCGGGTGCGGTTCGCCGACCTCGGCGACGAGATCGGCGCCGCCGACGCCTTCGACCGCCGCACCATGGACATCCTGATCGACACCCATGACCGCGGACAGGTGGAGCTGGCGAGCGAACTCGTGCGCTTGGCCGCGCTGACCGAGGCGATCCGCGCCGGACAGGTCGAGGTCACGCCGTCGCGGATCCGGGGCACGACGCGCGAGGACTACATCGCGGCGCAGTTGCGCGCCGATGCCGCGGCGACCGGCAGGCAGGCGGAATTCCTGCGGGAGCTGGAGAACGCCGGGTACCCCGGTCGGCCGACGGCGCTGGCGCCGGTCGAGGTGAACTATCAGCGGGCGGTGCGCGGGCAGTACCTCGAGGCTTACGACGCGGCCGTGGCCAGGGCACACGAGGCCGACCCCGCGCTCTACGCCGGCGCGCTGCGCGAACTGGGCCGAGCGGCGGGCGTCGACGCGCTGCTCGCCGGCGACTTGTTCGACCCGCCGTGGTCCGCGCAGGAGAGCGCCAGCGCGCGCAGCGCGCACGGCCGGGACTGGGACGCCGCCCAGCGCCATGAGCGCTCGGCCGGTGAATACCGTCCCGGCACCGCAGCGGCCGCGCGCGACGCCCAGGAACTCGTGCGCAGGCACGCGGCCCACACCAGGGAGATCGGCCGCATCGACGCGGTGTGGGATGAGCTGGTACGCAAGCTCGGCGGCCTCGATCAGGACGTGCTCGATCGAGGCGCACCGGCGCAGGGTCGGCCGGATGTGCGCGAGCTCGCGCGCTGGCGGAGCGGACTCGGCGACGACGAGCCGGCCACGTTCGACGCACAGCTGCGGGTCCTCGGCGAACTCGCCGCCGACCGCGGGCGCGCGGTGGCGGCGCTGGACGAGGTCGCCGTCGAGCTGGCGGCGCGGGTCGGGCACGACCTGATGGACCGGCAGGTTCGCGAGGCCGGTGGCAGCTGGCTCACCGACCGCGTGGCGTGGCTGCCGGGACGGCCGCCGAAGGTGTTCGTCGCGGAGACCGGCGACCGGTTCACCCGGGTGACCGGCGAGGAGGCGCCCGGCACGTCGCTGCGCCACACCCTGGCGGTGGAGGACGTCGTCGCCGACCGGGTCTGGGTGGACGTCGACGACTCCGGCGCGGTGCGGTTGCGGCGCGAGCAGACCTCCCCGTCCGCGGTCTGGTCCGAGGCCGACGGCCACTGGATGCGTGAGCGGAACGAGGAGCGGTCCGGAGCGGAGCACGGCGTCGCGGCCGACGAACCGGCGGGGACGAACCGGCCGGCCGATCGGCTCGACCGCGTGATGCGCGAGCTGGACGGCGACAACCTGCGCGTCTACCAGAACATGCGCGGCGAGCGGGTGCGCGGCGACGGCAATTCCCTCGGCCGGTGGGCCATGAGTACCGTCGACCGGCTCGGCGTCGATATCCGGTTCACCTTCGACGACCCGCCTGCCGCTCGTGACGGCAGGCAGCTGTTGCGGTCCGGCAGCGGCTACGTTCCCTCCGCCGACAGCATTGTGCTGCACTTGAATTCCTCGACGCTCGAGCTCGCCGAAGCGTGGGTGCACGCCGCCGCCATGGCGGAGCAGACGCGAACGGGCGGCGGGCCGCTGGAGCGGCTCACGCTGTCGCGCGACGAATACGTCGGCGTCATGCTCGACCGCCAGGCCGAAGCGCACGCGAGGGCTTTCGAATTCACCCGGGTGCGCGACGAACGCGCGAAGTACCAGAGCGAGCGGGATCGTCCCGCCGACGAGCCGCGCGCCGTCGGGCACGACGACCGGCTGCGCGAGGTGTTCGACGCGGCCCGCGACAAGGCACGCAGGGTGGCCGCGCGGGCGTATCGCGGCAACTCCTCGGTGCGGCCGTCGATGCTCGACGCCGCGGCGTTCCGCGCGGCGGTGCGTGAGGTGCGCGCCGCGCTGGTCGAGCGCGGACCGCTGATCGACGGCGTCGACTACGCCACCCATTACGCCGCGGAATGGGACCGGGCCAACGGATTCACCGCAGCCGATCCGGACCACACTCCCGAACCGCACAGGGCGGACTCGCCCGAGTTGCGGCGGATGCGTACCGGTGACTTCGCCGTCGAGATCGAAACCCTCCGCGTGCTGCGGGAATCGGGTCGGTTCGTGCCCGTCGGCCCGGCCGAGACCGCCTACACCCAGGCCTACGACCGCGCCTATCGGAAGGCGTCGCACGCCGGCGACGGCGTGCCGCCCGAGCGCCGCGCGCTGGACGCCGGGCTGGCGGCGCTGCGCAAGTACGTCGACAAGGTGGGGTTGCCCGAGGCCGAGATCGTAATGGAAGTCGCCCGTTGCGCCGCGGACAACCACGGCCGCTATCAGCCGTGGCCGATGGCCGAGGTCCCGGCGCGCTCCGCGCGGGACGCCACCGCCGACTTCGACGACCTCGGCGCGGCGCGCCGCGCGATCGCCGCCCGGCTCGACCAGGAGCCCACCGGTGTCCGCCTGACCGAACGCATCGCGCTGGTCACCGACCAGTGGGGCAAGCCGAGGCTGGTCGTCGTGGCGAAACACGGCGGGCACGTCGACGCGCTGCGCGAGTTGGCCGTCCGGAACACCGCCTACGCCGACGTGCTGTGGAGCGGAACGCACAGCCTCGAATACCAGCTGGTGTCCCCGGGCGAGGAGGACGGGAGCACCCGCTGGCTGCCCGCGGGCATCGCCGAGGGGCCGTATCGGGCACCGGACCGTCACGAGACGATGGAACAGTTCCTGGCGCACTATCTGCGCTATCGCCAAGCCGGCCGGACCCGTCTCGGCTTCGAAGCGTGGCTGCGCCAGCTCGGCCCGGAGATGTTCCACACCAAGCAGGACCAGCGGTCGGCGGACGCGCACGAGGCTTACGAGGGCCGGGAGAACAAGGGCACGCTGCGGCACGACGCGCTGAAGCACTTCCGCGCCGAGCCGGAGGTCGGTGAACCCCATCCCGCGGTGGTCGCGCACCGGCTGGCCACCAGGAAGGTGCCGCTGCCCGAGCCGGGCAGCGGGCCCGAATTGTCTTGGCCGCGCACCACTTTGGAGGCGGTACGGATCGCGGACTACTCGTTCGGCGTCATCCTCGAGGCCGACGGTAACGGTGGGTGGCGCGTGCCCGCACCGACCGGCGACGGCGGCCTGCAAGACGCTCTGGCCATGCTGTTCCACGGCATGTCCGACAGCAGTGACAAGAAGCTGGCCAAGCGGATCGCCCGGCTGCTCGACGACGGCGGCTCCGATCTGATCCGGCGCGAACCCCGCGGCGCGCTGCGGCGCATGGCGGATCGGCTGTCGTTCGGGTCGCGCGACGGCCGTGACGATGCCGCGCCGGCGATCGATGCGCGCGAAACCGACCACAGTCCGCCGCAGTTCGATCCGCCGCGTCCGCCCGACCCCGATGCGGGCCGCCGCGCCGAGGCCGACCGGCGGCGGGCGGTGCTGGACCGGCTGGCCGCCGCGAACCACGAGGCGGTGCGCGAACGCGACGCCGCACGCGCTGCGGACGATCCGGAGCGGCTCGCCAGAACCGAGGAGCGCGTCGATCGGCTGGACCGGGCCATGGCGACCGCCCTGGAACGCGACGCCCTGCTGCGCGCCGACGCCAGGCCGATCACCGATCGCGTCGGCGTCCTCGTGGGCGAGCCGCCGATGGTGCTGGTGGTGAATCTCGGCGGGGCCGATCCCATTCGCGAGCTGGCCGACGTCGCCGCACGGTATCCGGAGGTAGCGGACGCGCTCGCCCACGGCGCGCGGCCCCGCGAGCTGCGGGTGGACCCGGACGGGACCATCCGGGTCGTGCCGATCACTCCGCGCGCCGACGCGACTGCCGGAGAGTCGGGGCGGACCGCGACCGGGCGGCGACCCGGTGGACAGGGCGAGCCCGGCGAACCCGAAACCGCGCATCTCGGCTCCGGTGACGCCGAAACCGAGCCCGGTCCCGGCGACCGTGCTGCTGACGCCACGAAGCTCGGTCCGAGCGCCGCCGAGGGCGATACCGCCCAGCCCTCGTCGGGCGATGGCGGTGCCGAAAAGCCGCCGGCCGCAAGACCTTCCGCGGATGATCCCGGTGACGAGCCCGGCCCGCCATCGGACTGGTACTTCCGGATGCGGATCGAGCAGGCCGACTGGGAGGCGGACACGGCCGCCGATCACGCCGCATGGTTGCGCGAGCTGGCCGACGCCGACCCGGACGATCGGTGGGCGCGACTGCGCGCCGAACAGGCGGAATGGAACGCGCGCATGGCCGCCGACCGTGCGGCGTGGCTGCGTTTGGAGCAGGCGGAGAACGAGGCATGGTCCGCCGCCCTCGAAGCGGACCGATCACGACGCGCGGCCGACGCCGATCCGGACGATTCATGGGCGGAGTTCCGCGCGCAGCAGGCGGAATGGAACGCCCGGATGGCCGAGGACCGGGCGCGGTGGTTGCGCAGGCTCTACGCGCCGATCGGAGCCGAGCCACACGCCGACGCGGGCACCCCGGACTCGGGGTCGTCGGCACGGCCCGACCCCGCGCCGCCGTCCGCTGCCACCTCGCAGGCGGGCACACCGCCGTTGAGTGCGGAGCCGCCGTCCGCCGCCACTCCGGAGGGGGGCACACCACGGTCAGGTGGGCAGCCGTCACCCGCTGCCACTCCGGGGGCGCGCCCACCACGGTTCGGCGCGGACGAATCGCCCGCCAACGGAGCCGACGCCGATCCACGCGCTCGGATGTCACCCGAGACCAGGGCGGAATACCAACGGCGCACAGAGGAACTCGAGCAGGCACGGACTCGCCGGGACGACCTGCGCGCGCGGCGCGACGAGCTGGCGGGGCGGCTGCCGATCGACGACGCCGACGACTGGGCGGCCCTGCGCCCCGGACCTGACGGCCTGGACCGCACGCTGGAGGACCTGCGCGGGCGGACCATGCCGGTCGACGAGATGCCCGAACGTCTCGCCCGGATCGATGAGCTGGAACAGATCGCACGTGATTTCGCCGACGCCGACGCGGAAACCACGCGTCTCGAAGCGGAACTCGCGGATCTCGATCTGTCCACCACCCCGGTGGACGAATACGACCGGCTGGTCCAGCAGCGCCAGACACTGACCCGCGAACGCGAGTTCTGGCGGGCCAAACGTGATGGCCGGGCCGCGCGCTGCGAATCGTGGAACGACAGCGTCGTCCTTGACGAGTCGGCGTTGCGCGGGGATCAGCTGGAGACCACCGTCCTGCGGCTGTACGAGGCCGCGAACGTCCGGACGGTCGACGACATCGGCGGCCCCGACGAAGCGCCGCACACCGACCGGCTCACGCCGGAGCCGCTGGAACTCGACCATCGCAGGCGGACGATCGAGAAGCTCGCCGCGGCCGCCGAGCTGGTCAACCGGCTCGACGAGCGGATCCGGCAGGTGGATCAGCGGCTCGACCAATTGCGCGGGGCAGGGGTCGGTGCGCAACGGTCCCGGCCGCAGGATGTGATCGACGCGCTGGAAGGACTGGCCCAGCAGCGGGCTGACGCGCTGCACGCGGTGCGGCCGCTGCGGCACGAGCGCGACGACCTCGCCGCCCGCCTGGGCCTGCTGGACCAGGACGGACGAGTCGAGCAGGCGGCCTGTGAACCGCAGCGGCTGGACCGGACCGTGGCCGACCTGCGCGCGGGGGTGCCAGACGGGCTCGCCGACGGCACGCTCTCCGACGAGGATGCCACCGCTCGCCGCCGGGACATCGACGCGCTCGAGGCCGTGGCGCGCCAGGTGAACGACGCGCACAACGAGATCGGCCGCATCCAGGACGACATGGCCAGGGTGGCGGGCGCGTACCGCGACCTCGTCGAACGCATGGGCGGCCGGATGGTGACCGACCGGGTCGGGATCATCGAGGGCGAGCGACCGCGCGTCATCGTATTCGGTCCCCGGCCCGACCCGGCCGCGCCGCGCGCCGATCACGACGCCGCTCTGACCGACGCCCTGCGTCGCAGTTCCGAAGTGGCGCAGGCGATCGTGCGTCCGGAGACCACGGTCGACTACCGGCACGTGCTCGCCGACCGCGAGGACAACGTGCGGACCCAGGACATGGATCCGCCCGAGATCGAACGGTTGAGCACCGGGTGGATCGGCGGCCGTCGCCTGGACATCACGTCCTGGCGCGACGCCGACGGCGTCTGGCACCGCGTCGACCCGACCCGTCCGGACTGGGAATTCGGGCGCGACCGCGGCGAACTGCCGAAGAAGTACTCGCCGAAGGAACTGCCGGACGGCGTGAGCGGATGGGCGATGGAGGACGTCGTCAACGACATCACCCTCCCGACCGACGACGTCCCGCCGGGCATGATCCCGGAAAGCACCCTTCCGGTGCATATGCCGCAGGCCCCTTCTCGGTACGACACCTCGGGCGTCGACGAGAACGACGTGTTCACCCAGCATTGGGGCGGCGATTCGTACAACGTCGTGCGCCTGCTGCTGATGGCGGCGCAGGTGCCGAAGCATCCGGCGGTGAAGGCGTGGATCCAGCGTCATCCGGAGATCGGCGAATGGGTGCGGGCGCGGCCGTGGCTGCGGCATGTGCCGCCGTTCGGCACGGTGTTCCGCAACTACGAATGGTTCGCCCCGCCGCAACGCAACATCCAGCCGATGCACCGGCCCTGGGACACGGCCGATCATGTGCCGCCGGGTGACCGGGTCGACATCCCCGAGGGCTTGCAGCGCGAGTGGGACCGCGACGTCGCCGCATGGCAGCGGGTCCAGGACTGGGCCGACGCGGAATACGAGCGGTTCCTGGCCGACGAGACCGATCTCGACCGCGTCGCCGACGGCATCGACCGGCACCGGCGCGCCGAGCGGGAAACCCGGGCGCGCGAGGTGGTGGACGCTGCCGCGCGGCTGGTCCGGCGGCAACCCGGCATCGATCCGCTCGGCGACGTCGACGCCCAGCTCGGGCGCATCCACGGCGACATCGACCGAATCGCAGGCGAACTCGCGGACCGGTTCGCCACCGACGACCCCGGCGCGATCCGCGACACGATGGAGGACATCCGCGAACTGCTCGCGACCGGCGGCGATCCCGACCAGATCGTGGCCGCCCTCGCCGAGCACATGCGCGACGACGTTCCCGCTTTCACACGCGCGGACCTGGCGCGCATCAAGAACCACCTGATGGTCGACGAGCACCGAGTACGCGACCACAGCGACCCGCACGGCCGGTACGTGCACACGCGGATGGATCGCCTCGCCGATGTCGCCGAAGCGTGGCATCGCCTGATGAACGGTGCTCCGCTCCCGCAGGACTTCGTGCTGCTGAACGACATGCTGGCCGAGGCTCGATTCCTGGACGACAATCCGGGCGCGAGCTGGCAGCAGGCCAACGCGCACGCCATCGCGCTGGGCTACCACTGGGATGCCGACCGCCCGCCGCTGACCGATTGGCGCGCGGACATCCCGTACGCTCCCGCTCCGCTTCCACCGAACCCGGGCTATTTGCCGCCCGCGCCGGGTGCGATGCCGTCGCGGCCCCATGATCCCGCTGGAGGTCCCGGAGGCGGCGATCGGCCCACCGGCAACGAGCTGTCGCGTCCGCGAGAAGAAGACTCGCGGGCGCCGAAGACCGACGGCGGCGCGCAGAAGCCCCCGGAAGGCCCACCCACCCCCGCACGTCCGGCCGAGCCCGACGACTCGGGCGGCGGCGAACGGGAACAGTCCGCGGCGCGCTCTCGTCAGCAGGCCGACCAGGAACACTCCCCGTCCTCCGCCGCGCGGGACGACGCGCACCGAGCCCTTGCCGAACTCGATGAACTGCACCGCCGAATCGACCAGCAGCTCGACGACCTGTTGCGCCGCGCGGGTGCGGACCTCGACCGGATCGAGCAGCGCGCGCTCGACCGCCTGGCCGAAATCGAAGCCGGGCTCGCCGAACGGTTCGATCAGCCGGCCGCTCGGCCGGACGAGGGCGTTCCGCCCGCCCACGAGGTCACCCCGCCCACGGCTCGCCCCGGCGCGGACCACCCGGCGGATGCGGCACTGAGGCGCATCCGAGCGGAATTCGACGACGCGGCCCGCCGCACCGACGAACGATTCGACGAACTGCTTCGCGACACCTTCACCCAACTCGACGGCATCGCCGCCGACCTCGACCGGCGTTTCGACGCCGCCGTAGCCCGGCTCGACCGGCTCGCCGCCGGAGACGGCGACGCGGTACACCCGGCTCCGGAGTCCCAGGCGCTGGACGAACTGCACGGACGCCTGATGGCCGAGCTGGAGGAAATCCATCGCCGCGCCCTGGACCGACTCGCCGACCTCGAACGCGAGCTGGACGCAGTCGCCACCGGCCCCGTCCGGCCGGAAACACCGCCCCTGCCCAGGGCATCCACCTCGCCGGGCCCAGACCCGAATCCGCGTGATCACCAGACCGCACGAGCGACGCCCACACCGGGCGAGCCCACCACTCGGTCCGCCGAACATGCTGCGGCGAAACGGGAGCTGGCCGACGCGCAGGCCGATCTCGCGGCCGCTCGCCGCGGCCTGCCGGTGAACGACGAAGACCTGACGCGGGCCGGCTTGGACGAAGCGCTCGAGAATCTGCGCGGGCGCACGTCGCGAGTGGAAGAGCAGGGCCCGTGGCAGGACCGGGTCGCGGAGTTGGAGCGTGCCGCGCGGCGAGTGTTCGACGCCGAAGACGAACTGGCGCGGACCGAAGTCGCCCGTGCGCAGGCCCCCCGGGTCGCCGAAGGCGCTTCGACGCTGGAAACACCCGGCCGCCGGAACGCTTCGCGTGGAAACGAAGCCGACGAACCGGCGGGGGCCGAAGTCGCCCGTGCGCAGGCCCCCCGAGTTGCCGAGACCGGTTCGATGTCGGAAGATCCGGGCGCGCTTCCGGTTTCGACGGGAGCCGAGACAGACGAGCCGGTGCGTGCCGACGCCGACCTCGAACGCGCGGGCACGCAGCTACCGGACGGGGCCGATCGCGCAGGCGCGGGCGGCGAGCCGCCATCCGGGCCGCCGACCCCGCCCGCGAACGCCGAGCCACCCGCCGACGGCCCCTCGGACAGTGCTCGTCGCATGGGCAACCCGGTCCGCGACGTGCTCGAATTCCTTCGCGAACAGCGTGATTGGCCGAACCAGCGCGACGCCGAACCGCTCACCGAGGCCGAGACCGAGCACGTTCGCCTGCTCGCCGAGGCACTCGGTCTCGACGAGAGGTTCACCGCGCTACGCGATCCGCTGGCCGCCTTGGCTGAGCTCGCCGAAATCGCCAGGGCACGCGGCTTCCTCGACGACGCCGACGCCCCGCGCATGCGTTACCCGGACGATTTCGGACCGCTGACCAGCGCGGAACGCTACGGTGACGAGCAGTTCTGGCTGGCCGAGGCACCCGAAGACGACCTGCGCGCGGTCCAGGACGATCTGCGCCGCGCGGGCCTGCCGATCGAGGAACCACGGCCACCGCAATTGCCCGCCGCTCCCACGAGCCCGGATGCCCAGCCACCCGCCGACCCGGCCCGCCCGGCTGCGGCTGACCCGGCCCGCCTGTCCGCGCAGCGGGACACGGCGGCCCGTGCACTGTCCGACGCACACGCCGAACTCGCTGATGCGCGGCGTGGCCTGCCGGTGAACGACGAGGATCTGACGCGGACCGCGTTGGACGATGCGCTCGACGGCCTGCGTGACCGCACATTGCGAGTGGACGAGCAGCAGCCGTGGCAGGACCGGATCACGCGTCTCGAGGATGCGGCGCGACGTGTGTTCGCTGCCGAGGACGAACTCGCGCGGGCCGAAGACCCGGTGCGCGAGGCTGATCATGCGGCCCGGCCTCGCCCAGAGGCCGCCGAGCGTCCGACCGCGCAGCGGGATGCGGCGGCACGGGAACTGGCGGCCGCCCGGGCCGATCTGGCGGTGGCCCGCCGCGGGTTGCCGGTCGACGACGCGGATCTGACGCCGGACGCGCTGGACGATGCGCTCGACGGTCTGCGCGGGCGCACGTTGCGGGTGGAAGAGCAGGTCCCATGGCAGGAGCGGGTCGCGGAGCTGGAGCGTGCCGCCCGCCGCGTGTTCGATGCGGAAGCGCGAGTCGCCCGGCTGGACGATGCCCTCGCGCGGCCCGCCGAGCCGCACCCGGATGCGAGTCCGGTGCGTGCCGGAGACGCGCACGCCCCCGAGTCGCCCTCCCGCGCCCCGCGCCCGGAACCGATCGATCGGACTCGTGACCGGCTCGCACGCCGATTCGGCCTCGACGAGGACGATCTGTCCCCGGAACACCTCGGCGCGACCATCGCCGACCTGCGCTACCGAAACCTGTTGCGCGCGGGCCTGGTCGAGGCGCTGGCGGCGGCCACCGAGCGGGCGCACGGCACGCACCATCCGGACCTGCGCGCGCAGGTGCGGGAGACCCGTGACGCTTGGGCACGGCGGCTCCGCATCGATCCCGCCGATCTGGATCGCGATCCGGCCGGGACAGTCGCGCAGGCCCGCGCCGCGGTGCGCCGCGACGCGCAAGCCATCGCCGACCTCGCCGACGCCGTCCGAGCCGCGCGCGGGCAGACCGGCGCCGAACCGCTCCAGCCGGGCGAGACCCGCCGGTACACCCTCGAGGTCGATGGCGAGCGGGTGCCCGCGCGGCTGGTGGCCGACGAGAACGGCGGTTGGCGGGTCGAGACGCCCGAACGTCTCGGCGCGCCCGAACCGGCGGACGCCAGTGTGCGGGCACCGCGGCAACCGGAGCGGCCGAAGTCGCGGCTGCGCCGCCTGTGGGAGGCGTTGACGGGGGGATACGTCGGCGAGAGCCCGAAATACCCCTCCGGCTCCGGCATCGACAGCGCGGGTCAGTCGTTGCTCGCCCACGAAGCGGGGCTGCCGCTCACCAAGCACTACGACCCGACTCCCGCGCCCGGCGACGAATACGAGGTGATGCAGACCAAGTTCAGTCCGGTCCGCATCCTCAAGGAAGCCGTCACCATGTGGCGGAAGCGGGAGCTCGTTCCGTTCCTGAAGCGCCTGACCTCCCGGGTGGCGAGCCCGGCCGCCGAGTACGGCATACCGGTCGCCCGCGACGGCGCGGAGTACCGGTACTGGCTGGAGGAGGCCGATCCCGAGCTGGTGCGCCGGGAACTCGGGGTGGAACTCGAGGAGCTGAAGCGACAGGCCGAGCACGCCGCCCGAGCGATCCCCGCGCCGGAGCCGCCCGACGGCGAGACGCCCGACGCCACGCCGCGCCCGTCCGAGCGACCCGGCGAGGAACTGCAGGCGAGCACCGGTGAACTCGCGGACTGGCTGCACGAACTGTCCGAGGCGACGGTCCGGCGGCACGAATTGGCCGACGCCTTGACGGCCGCGGCCGACGCGCTCGGCGTCGACCTCGGTGAGCCGACCCCGGAGAACGTCCGCCGTGCCGTCGATCTGCTGCGGTATCAGCAGGTCCGCCGGATCGGCGCGCTCACCGGTCTCGCCGAGGCGTCCCGCCGGTACAACGCCGAGCACGAGCGGATCCCCTACAGCGACGAGGTCGGCTTCTTCGACGCCAACCCGATGAACCGCTTCCTCGGTGAGGTGGTGCGCGCCTTCGGCGGCAACCCCACCCTGCTGGACTGGCAGGGCGTGAACAACGGCGGCGAGCCGAGCCGCGAGTGGGGCGACCTCTACGACACCGATCAGCCGGGGCAGGATCAGGGCCTGCGCGCGTTCTTCGAGAACGCGCTGCGCCGCGACCAGATCAAGGACGAACGCTCGGTCTGGGCGCAGCTGCTCGGCGCCGATCTGCACGCGCTGGACGCGAATCGGCTCGCGAACGCACTCGCCGAGGAGATGGACCGGATCCGCGAGCACGCCCGCGGCCTGACGACCTTCCACGCCGACGCCGAGGAGTTCTTGCGGGCCGACGCCGCGGCCGACGAGCTCACCGGCCTGATCGGTGACATGGCCGGGCGGGACTGGGTGCTCGCGCGGGGCGGTGCGCTGCTGGAGGACGGCGCCGGGCTCGGCCTGGTCCCCGGCGAGCCCGGTGGGCCGATGCGGTTGGTGGTCGTGGACGGAAGGCTGGGCCACGATCGCGTCATCGCCGACGCGCTCGCGGAGTACCCGAGGCTCGCGCAGGCCGTCAACGAAGGCATCGTCGAGGTCCACTACCTGGTCACCGACGTGCACCCGGACCGGATCGCGCTCGTCGACGGCGGTGCAACGCGGGTTCGGCACTTCAGCGGCGAGGTCGAGGGACGCGGCCTCGACGTCACCGTTGTGAACGACGGCGACGGTTGGCGCGTCGTGCCGGACGCCCCCGCCGACGCGCTTCCCGCCGCGGAAGCGTCGGAGCCGTTGTCACGGCGCGAGATCGACGCCGCCATCGGCGAACTGGCCGAGCGCCTCGGCATCGCCGAAGCGGAGCTGGACTTCCCGGACCTGCTCGCCGAACGGCTCGCGGCGCTGCGCGACGAGAACGCCATTCGCGCCGGCCAGATCGAGGCGATCATCGACTACGCGCGCACCGCATGGGACATCGACACCTACCACGAGGTCGGCGACGCCCGGCATGTGCTGGCCCACCGGCTCGGCCTGGACGCGGCGGACATGACACCGCAGCGGCTCGCCGAGGCCATGGCCGACCCGGATATCCGCAATGCCCTGCGGCAGCAGCGGGCCGAGGCGCTAATCAAATACGCGAAGCTGTTGCGTGGCATCGACCAAGCCGCGATCGATGCGGCCAACGACCGCCTGGTCCGGCGTCTGGACGCCTTGCCGGGAACGGTGCGCATCACCGGCCTCGGGCAGCTGGGCGAAGTGATCGCCAACCTGTCGCATCGGCCGAACCTGCACCCCGACCTGGTCGGCGCGCTCACCGACTATGCCGACGCTCTCGCCGCGGTCGATGTGTTCGACCCGCGTGCCCACGGCGACCAAGCGCTCGATCCCCGCGTGTCGGATGTCGAGTTCCCCGTGCACGACAAGGCCGTTCGCCACCTGCTGGAAGTCATCGGCGATGTCGTCCACCTCACCGAGGCGCCTGGTCGGCTCGGCATGCTGGACGGCGCGACCAGCATTCCGCCCGGTCCCGACCGCGGGGCCAGCCGGGACTTCGCGCGTCTGGTCGGCGTCGACCTGACCGACGCAGGCCCGGAACGGTGGGCCGAGGTCTACGAGGTCTACCGCGACGGGAAACTCGACCAGCACGAGCGGCTGACCCCCGCCCAGCTCGCCCGGGTGCAGGCCGAGCTGCGCGCCGAGGTGGTCGGGCGCGCCGACGACATCGCTGCCCTGACCGACCTCATCCAGCGCGCCGCCCGCGCCGATGCGGAACGCCAGTCCGCACAGCGTACGGCCGCGGCTCGCGAACTGGCCGCCGCCCGAGCCGCCCTCGCTGACGCTCGCCGCGGTCTTCCGGTGAACGACGAGGACCTGACGCGGGATGCGTTGGATGATGCGCTCGATGGTCTGCGTGGGCGGACGATGCGGGTGGATGAGCAAGGGCCGTGGCAGGACCGTGTCGCGGAGTTGGAGCGCGCGGCACTGCGCGTGTTCGACGCCGATTCGGAACTGGCTCGCCTGGACGCCACGCTCGATCAGGGCAACCGGGCTGCCGAGGCGCGCTCGAGCGATCCGGCGCCGCAGAGGGATGCACGAGACGAGCGGACGCGGCTTTCCGCACAGCGTGACGCGGCGGCACGGAGGTCGACGGAGGCCAGAGCCCAGCTCGCGCAGGCCCGCCGTGGACTGCCCGTGGACGACGCGGACCTGACGCCGGAGGCCATGGACGATGCGCTCGAGCGCCTGCGCTCGCGGACGATGCGAGTGGACGAGCAGCAGCAGTGGCAGCACCGGATCACCGACCTCGAGCAGGTCGCCCGCCGTGTATTCGACGCCGAAGCGGAAGTGGCCCGACTCGACGACGCCTTGGCGCGAACCATCCAGCCCGCCGAGCCGCGGACGAATTCGCCAGCAGAACCGCTTCCGGGTGCAGTCGAGAACTTTGTCCGTGCCGAGGCCGATGCGGAGCGGGCCCGCTTGTCCGCGCGGCGTGATGCGGCGGAGCGGGAGTTGGCGGACGCGCAGGCTGATCTCGCGGGTGCCCGCCGTGGATTGCCGGTGAATGACGAGGATCTGACGCGGGATGCGTTGGATGATGCGCTCGATGGTCTGCGTGGGCGCACGTTGCGGGTGGATGAGCAGGAGCCGTGGCAGGACCGGGTTGCGGAGTTGGAGCGTGCGGCCCGGCGTGTGTTCGATGCCGAGGACGAGCTCGCACGGGCGGAAGACGCTGTGCGCCAGTTCCGTTCGGAGCGATCCGCGCACCGTTCTCCCCAGGCGGGCGGGTCCGGTTCGCCGACGGTCCGCGGTGGGGGTGAGCCGTCGCGCCGGGAGCGTGACGGCGGCCAGGATTCGTCGAACGGCGGAACTCGCGTACCTCGCGACGGTGACGAGGAGCCGTCGGGCGGTGCCCGGTCGAACCGCGACGGTGGTTCGGAGCCGCCCGAGGGCCCGTCGGGCTCGGCTCCGGCGCGTCCCCGTTGGTTGCCGCCGGACTGGGCGCTGCGCTCGCATATTCCGCACCCGCCGAAGGACTACGAGTCCGAGATGCCGGGTCCGTTCCTGAACGAAGTGGAGCCGTGGCCCGTCCCGATGCCGCAGCCGCAAACGCCGACGCCGACGCAGCCGCAGCCGCACCCGGTCAAGCCCACGCCACCGGTGTCGCCGACACCACCGGTGCCCCCGCCCCCACCGTTCACGCCGATACCCCCGGT
Source organism: Nocardia sp. NPDC003726 (assembly GCF_053586955.1). Classification (NCBI taxonomy): domain Bacteria; kingdom Bacillati; phylum Actinomycetota; class Actinomycetes; order Mycobacteriales; family Nocardiaceae; genus Nocardia; species Nocardia sp. NPDC003726. The sequence continues at coordinate 156,561 of NZ_JBSFNF010000013.1, forward strand.
CCCGCCGATGTCCCCGGTGCCGCCGGTCCCGCCGACGCCCCCGGCCCCGCCGATGTCCCCGGTGCCGCCGGTCTCGCCGACGCCGCCGGTGCCGCCGGTCTCGCCGACGCCGCCGGTCTCGCCGACGTCCCCGGTGCCGCCGGTCTCGCCGACGTCCCCGGTGCCCCCGGTCCCGCCGTTCCAGCCGACGCTGCCGGTCCAGCCGACGCCTACGGACCGGCCGACGCCTTCGGAGCCGCCGACGCCTTCGGAACCGCCCACGCAGTCTCCGTACCCGCCCACGCCTTCGGAACCCCCTACACAATCTCCGTACCCGCCCTCGCCTCCTACCCGGCCCGGCCCGCCGACACCTGGCGAGCCGACGCCTCCGTACCCGCCGACCCCGCCCGGACCACTACCCCCATACCCGTCGGCCCCACCCTCGTACCCGTCGATGCCGACTCCGGGACCGTCGACACCCTCGTATCCGGGACCGTCCACACCGCCGTATCCGCCCACGTCACCGAGTTGGCCGGACAACACGAACGGACCGGGCCACCCCGACGGCACTGTCCCCCCTGGCATGCCCATGCCTCCGATGCCGCCCGGCATGCCGATGGGACCAGCGACGAACGGCAGACGGACCGATGGCCGCGGACCGCGGGGCAACGGGCACCGCGCCCAGGACTCCGGACGCGGTATCTTCGTCCGCCCGTTCGCGGGCTTCGGTGTGCCCGCCGAGTTCGACCCGGGCACCGGCGCGCTGCGCGCCAACCCGTCCGAGGCGGCCACGCCCAGCGGCGTCTACGGTGAGCTCGGTGGAGTCTCGGTGGTGTTCTATCGGCACGACGGCAGGCTGGCCCTGCGTGTCGGTGATCGCACGGTCGAACTCGACGGGCCCGTCGGGGTCGAATGGGGCACGGTGGGGTGGCGCACCACCCGGTTCGCGGTGTCCGTCGGCGGTGCCGTCTTCTGCGAGCTGACCTATCGCTCGCTGCCGGAGGAAATGGACATCGGTGCGCTGATCCGAGCCGTGGTCGACGACCCCGCGCGCCGCGCCGCGATCTTCGCCGGATGACCGCAAGCCGACGATGCGACAAGGTAACCATCGACGTGAGGAGCAATCATGCGGATCGACCATCCGACCGATGACGAACTGCGGGAGAATTTCGACGAGATGCTCCGCTCCGTGCTGACCGGCGGCGGCATCCGCACGGAGACCGGCCTCGACATGAAGACCGAGGACGCCCTGTGGGCGATCGCCCGAGCGTATCCCGAGGTGCCGGACGCGCTGGTCGACGCGGCCCGCTCGGCGTTCGCGGGCCAGCTCGACGGCTCCAACGCCCGCGAGCGCAAGGAGGCGCTGGCCCGCAAGATCGAGGAGATCAATCGTCGCCGGTCGGCCCGGTGAGCGCCGATGTCACGACCTAAGGTGGGCACATGACCGAGTGGCGCGCGTTGACCGACGGCGAGATCGTCGACCTGGCCACAGCCTTGCGGTCGCTCGACGATCCCCAGCCGATGGACGCGATACCGCGGCTGGCCGAGACGTTCGGCTGGAAAGTACTGACCGCTCACCCGGACCGGGCGATGCTGGACGCCGGTTTCGGGATGGCCAGCGGCAAGATCCACGGCCGGGACGGCCTGATCGTGGACATCAAACTGCGCGTCACCGATTTCGCCCCGGACGACGCGGACGGAAGGGCCCGGTCGAGAGACGCGTTCGCGGCGATGGTCGCGGCGCTCACCGGCGCGCTCGGCGAACCGACCGCCAGGGTCCCCGGCGCCACCGCCGAGGTCCGGTGGGCGGGTCCGGAAACCACGCTGGTGGTGGCGGACCTGGGCCGCTCGGTCCAGCTGTCCCGCACCGCCAATTCCTGGCTCGAACTGCACGATCAGGCCATCGAGCTGGAGGGGCAGGAGCAGAGTTGACCGGGTGGGGAGACTTCGCCGCCGGTTTGGCCGCGGAACTGGCCGCGCTGCGCGCCGGTTCCATTGTGAAGCTGGTGGAGTCCGATGCCGGACCGCGACGGCGATACGCCCAGTTCCTCCAGCTCGACGATGCGCTGTCGGCCGAACTGGTCGACGACGAGTGGCTCGACCCCGCCTTGCAAGCGGGCGCCGAGCGACGCGCGCTGATCGCCGAATCGGGTTGGCACGAACGCGATGCGAGCCACAGCAATTGGTGGATCGAGCTCGCTTGGCCGAGTCCGACGACCGAATACCGGCGGCTGGCCGACATGGTCGTCACCGGGTTGCGCGACGGGTTCGGCATCGCCGCCCCCACCGCCTTGGCCTATGCGGCGTGGAACGAACGTTCGGCGAACCGCAAGCTGGACCTGCCGCTGCTGGGCCTGCGGCAGGAACCGTGACGAGCGCCGCGTGCGAACCGGCGCCGTGCGAATGAACGACAACAGGCATCGTGGCGTGCACGCCCGCTCCGATGCGGTGGACGAGGGGATTTCCACGACGTGACCAGATCAGGCGGCCCGGCCACCGGCGACGAACGAGGTGTCGCCGAGACACCGACCGGCAGCGCGGCGCACGGGGCCGAAGCGGCAGCTCAGCAGCCAGCGCAGGAGCCCGATGTCGGCTTCACCTTGTCCGAAGCGGCGCCGGTCGAGGATGTCGCCGAGCGCGCCAAGACGCTCATGCACCAGGTCGCCCGCGAGCTCGCCGCGGGCGGCCCGGCGGGCTGGCAGCGGGTCGACGCGGTGTTCGCTCTGACGGTGGCCGCGGAGATCGCGCTGGCCGTCTACTCCGACGATCAGGAGCGCACCGCACGGGTGACTCCCGATCCCGAGGTCGTGGCGCTGGTCCGGGAGCATCGGCAGCTGGCGGCGGGGCTCGAGGACGGACCGTGGTGGCGTTTGCTCTTCACGCTGACCAGCGATGGCCGGATGGAGGTCGACTACGACTACGGCGACGAGCCGTTCCCGGACGACCAGCTGTTCCCGCCGGAGGTCTACCTCGCGGATCTGGCGGCTTTTCCACGGGATTCGCTGCCGGTCTGGCTCGGCGCCTACCTCGGACACGGTGATCGTCAGGCGCGGCCGCCGCGGGTGGCGGCGGCACAGGCGCGGGCGGACCGAGAGGCGGGCGTGCGCGCCGTCGCGTCCGAGGACGAGTTGCCGCCGTTCCCGCTCATGGCCGCCCGCTGGGCCGTGCTCGCCGCGGCGTTCGTCGCGGCCGAATCACCCTGGGGACCACGGTTGTTGCCCTCCGTGAGCTGGTTCGAGGGAGCCAAGCGAAGCGGTTGTTCGCTGTACGCGCTGCCGGGCGGGCGTGCCGTGCTCTCCGGCGGGGTGTGGAACGCCCCGGAACTGGCCGCGGCCTACAACGACGGCGTCCGGCTGCCCGACCTGTACGCGGGCGCGCCGGAATGGGTGGCGGGGCAGGTGCTGAACCACCGCTGCACCAGCGGTCTGCTGACGTTCTGCTACTGGTGGGAGAACAGCCGCTGGTACCGCGGTGAGTCACCGGCGCCGGCCCGGTTCGCCGAGGCGATGCCGGGCGTGTGGAGTTCGGAGACCGTCGTGGACATCGTCGGCGGCCTGCTCGGCGACGACGCGAACGAGCGGCGCGCGGCCGTCGGCGCGCTGGTGTCCGCGGCGGAAACCGGTGGCGTCACGCGGGACGCGCTCGCCGGTGTCTTCGACGACGAACGATTCGACGTGGACGGCGCCCTCTTCCAGCTCACCATGGCCGGGGTGACCATGACCGCGCCGGAGCCGATGTCGCGGGCGGACGCGCTCGCCCGGGTGGAGCGGTTCCTCCGGGACAGCGGCGCCGACCTCGCGAACTATCCGCTGGACGACCTGCGCGCCGACCGGATCAGCGTCGGCTGGATGGTGTACCTCCCGGTCGAGCCGGGTGAGATCGCGATCGGCCGGGCGATCTACTACGTCGCCGACGACGGTGTGCTGGAACGGTCTTCGTCCTCGGTGGCGCCGTCGGTCTACCAAGCGGAGTTCGAGCGGCGGTTCCGGGACCGGCACGGCCCGGTCGGCGCGTCCTGACCTCCGCTTTCCTGCTGTGCCGCAGCGTAATCCGGCTGGCTCGGGGCGTGGCGGGAGCCACCGGGATTCGGGGCTGTACATGCGCAGGCAACCCGACTCACCATAGAATCGTTGGTGCGTCGTAAGACAATATTCGGCTTGCCGTAAGAACCGGCTGCCAGATTGACCTGTGGCGCACAGCCGTTCGCGGCACGCCAGCGATGAGGAGGGTCGTCAGCGTATGAGTTGCCGGGCGCAGGAGCGTGATCCCGTACGCGGGGGCGAACGGGTCACCGCGCCGTGGCGCGCCCATCGTCGACGCCCACGTCGGGGAGGTATGCAGTTGTGCGGGTCGGAGTCATGGGCTCCGGGATCGGACTGCGGCATCGTATCTCGCCTGGCCGCCTGTGCTCACTCGGCGCTCTTCCCAGCGGTGACAACACCGGCGGCGAGCTTCCGAATCGGAGGGACGGAAGGAGCGTGGCATGTCTGAGCAGCCGAATCCATGGAGCGGCCTGTCGCGCGAGGCGCAGAACGGCACCTTGGAGCTGCGCCCGGGAGCGCTCGAAGCTCTGATCAACGCGGCGAACGGCGTCCGCGTCCGCATCGCGTCGGTCAAGAAGGAACTGTCGAAGATCGATTCCCTTCCGCCGTTCGCCGATCTGTTGCTCTCGGCCGAGGCGCTCGCCTCCCGCTTCTCGGAAAAGGGAAAAGAGCTGGGCAGCATTCTGGACGACCACATCACCATCCTCGATGATCTGACCGATACTTTCTTCGCAGCGGCCAGGCACTACCGGGGTACCGAGGAGGACAACCGGGTCGATTTCGCCACGCTCGAGCGCCGAGTGAGTGAACACAAAGGGATCACCGAAAATCTCTCGAAGCGTTGGGATCCGGCCGGTTTGACCACGGCGGGCGACGGCAGCGGCAACACTTACGCGCATCCGGACTGGAACGAGGTCGGCAAACGCAAGCCCGAGGAAAACCACGGATTGCCGGCCGGTCTGGCCGACCCCGGCGAGGTGAAATTCGAGCCCCGGGGTGTGCATGCGGATGACCCGGAGAACTTCACCTATTCCCAGTACCAGACGATCATTTCCTCGATCACCGGCGGCAGTCCGAGTATGCCGATCAAGGTCGCGCAAGCCGCGTCGGATTGGCGGTGGCTGGCCGGGGAATTGAAGGAAACGTTCGACATCCTCACCAATCAGATGACGACCAGCAGGGCGAGCTGGACCAGTCCGAACAACAATGGGGGCGCCGACCGGGCCCGCCAAGCGATCACCGCCTATGGCGCCGGAACCGATCAGCTGAATACGAATATGAAGCTCATCGGCGACAGCCTGGAATACGTGTCGGAATGGCTGTACACCACCGGAGTGCTGCTCCAGCAGGGTGACGACTATCCGCCCGCACGAACTACGGGGGAGACCGACGAGGCCTACCGGCAGCGGAAGGAAGAAGCCGCGGTTCGCAATTACGTGCGAGCGATGCAAGCGGCATATGTTCCCGGCGTAGAGGAGACCGACAAGGTCATCGCGGTGCTGCCGGATCCGATTCCGCCGACCACCGGCCAGGTGCCGGGACCAGGGCCTGGCCCCGGCGGTCCCGGACCGGGCGCCGCGCCGGGGCCGGGAACCAGCCCTGCGCAATTACGGGCGATGCAGAACGCCCAGCGGCAGGCCGAACAGCAGCGCAAAGCGTTGGAAGACGCACAGCGTCAGGCGCAACTGGACGCCCAGCGTCGCGCCGCTGAACAGCAGCAACAGCAACAGCGCCAGCAGCAACAGCAGCAACAGCAGGCCGCGCAGCAAGCCGCCCAGCAGGCCGCGCAGCAGGCCGCGCAGCAGCTGGCGCAACAGGCGCAGCAGGCCGCTCAGCAGATCGCGCAACAGGCGCAGCAGATCGGTCAGCAGGCGGCAAGCGCCGCGCAACAGGCGGCCCAGCAAGCCGCGCAGCAGGCCGCGCTGGCCGGCTTGCCCGGGATGCCGAATCTGTCCGACGCGACGAAGAAACTCGAGTCGGCGCTGGCGAAGGGCGCGGGCGGCCCCGGTGGTTCAGGCGGTCCCGGCGCACCGAAATCGGCGGCGAACCAGAACTTGGAGAAGGCGTCGAAGTTGTTCCCGCGGGCAGCGTCGAACGCCGTCACCGCGGCCGCCACCGGGCGCGCCGGTCTCGCGGCGGGCCAGGGCATGATGGGCGGCCCCGGCATGCCGATGGGCGGCCCCGGCGCCGCCCAGGGCGGACAGCAGAAGGAGCACAAGCGCGCCGACTATCTCGATTCCACCGAGCATCTGGAAGAGGCGCTGGGTGAGGCGCCCGTGGTAGCGAAACCTGTTGTCGAGCAATGAACGACACGTGGGAGTTCTCCGGTCTCGAATTCGCCGCGGCCTGGCACGCGGCGAAGGAGAGCCTGCCCGACCCGTTCTTCTACCTCAGCGGCACGACCTACTACGACGACGCGCGCAGGCAGAAAGACGAAGCGTGGCAGCGCATCCGAACCCGATGGGGCCGTGCGCTGGACGAGTTGATGGACGTGCTCATGGTTCCCGACATCCGGCTGGTGATCCGTGGGATCGACGGCAGGGACGCGCGGAATCCGAAGGGTAAGATCCGCATGCTCGCCAGCCGGAAGGGCGACCGGGCGTTCCTGGTGACCCAGAAACCGGGAGCGGAACGGCCGACGGGGGGATTCACCGTCGCCGAACACGACGCGCTGTCGCTCGGCCACGCCGTGGCGGCCGCGCTGCCGAAGGTCGATGCCGGGCGCGGGCGCGCCTTCGATCTCATCGAGCCCGACGGCGACGGCCTCGACCACTCCTATGGCCGATCCCTGGTGCACGACGTCGAAGACCGCGCGGCGAGCCGCAGCGAGTCCTTCGATCGCGCGCCCGCCGCCACGGTGGGCACCATCGTGGTGGAGCAGGGGCATTCGCGCTTCGGTCCGCGCGGTATCGCCCGAGTGGATCTGGCCTGGCGCGATCTGGTCGACGACGGGCGCTATGCGATCGTGCCGGGCAATCCGCCGACGGTCGTCGCGGCGGACGTGCGGCGGCTGACCGAATTGATCAACGCGCGGATCGCCGAAGTCGTCCAAACCATCAAAGACGAGCGGATGTGATCGACGTATGCGCGATGCCATTTCGACCGGAGGAGGTATCGGATGACCACGCCGGGCCCGATCGAAGAATTCCCGACGGAATTCGTGGCCACTTCGCTCACCGGCTCGATTTCCGTGCGCACCACCGAAACGGGTCTGCCGCTAGGGATCAAGGTCGACGCCGATCAACTGCGCCGCGACCCGGAAGCACTGGCGGGCGAGGTGCTGCGATTGTGCAGACAGGCGGCGAACCGCGCGGGTCTGGCGCGGCGGGCGCAATTGCGGCAACTGGGATTCACCGCGGAGATGCTGGCGCTGACCGGACTGCCCACCGAACAGCAGGTGGCGACGCAGGAGCTCATCGACGAGCAGGAGTACGACACCGAACCGCAGAGCTGGCTGCGATCGGTCTGAGCGGCAGTGGAATTCGTGAGGTCGGCATGGTCGAAACAATGGACGAGCTCATCGCTCGGGTGCGCAATCAGCTCTACCGGCTCACCGATCTCCATGACGCCGTGAACGGGATCCGGGTAGCCGAGACATCGCCCGACGGCGCGGTGACCGCGGAAGTGGACGGTAACGCCGCGTTGGTCGGACTGAGCTTTTCCGCCGCGTTGTCGAAACTTTCGCCGGAGGAGTTCGAGAAAACGGTCGTCGATACCGCGCGAGCGGCCGCGCACAAGGCTTTTGCGCAACGCGGCGCGCTTATCACCGCATTCAATGAGGAGGCCACCGGGTAGTCACCGGATGTTAACCACTATGGGATCGCGATAAGCGGTCCGCGCTGGGTAGAGTTGAATACGAAACGTCGGGGGATGTTTCGGGATTGGACGATGATCATGAGTCACATTGAAGTAGTCCCGGATGCGCTGCGTGTGTACGGAAGCGAATCGGCGGCCATGGCCGCCGGAGTGGGAGCGATCGCCGCGACCGACCAAGCCGCGACGGTCGCCGCGGTGGTCCCGGTGTTCGGCCTGATCGGCCAGGAGTTCCTCGTCTCGTACGCCTTCGCCCAGGCCAATCACCTGTCGTCGGTGGCGCAGCTCGCCGCCGTGCACGCGGGCACCGCGCTGACGGCGCATCAGGCCGCCGCCACCTACGAGGGCACGGACACCGCCTCGGGCGCGGCCATCGGAGCGATCCGCGCGCGGTCATGACCACGCCGGGAGCCGTTCCGCCGCCTGGCGCCGATCCGCTGGATCCCACGGTCCTGGAATTGCTGCGGGGCAGCGCTCTCGCGCCCATGCTCGACCTGCCGGTGAACGATGTCCTGCGCAGCATGGGATTACCGAATCTGCCGGAGCTGCCCGCCTTCGTGCACCTGCCGGAGCTGCCGCCGCTGCCGACGATCGATCTGGGCGCGCTCATGCGCCCGCTGACCGATCTCGCCTCCGCGTTCGGCACCGGTCAGCTCGCCGCGTCCGCGCCGGCGCAGGCCGGTGCTCCCGCCGCGGGGCAGGCTCCCCCGGTGGACCCGACTCAGTTGTTGCAGAACGTGTCCACCGTGATGCAGACGGTGATGCAGGTCGGTTCCTCCCTGGTGCAGACCCTGATGTCGGTATGGCAGGGCATGGCCGCGATGGAGGCCGCGAAGAAGGCCGGCGAGGCGCAGACCGACGCGGGTGAGCTGGCGGCGCAGAGCACGCAGGAGAAGGCGGTGCTCGGCAACGCGGCGGGCAGCGTCTTCACCGGCGCCGGCTTGATGGCGGCGGTGCTGGCGAAGTTCTCCACCACCATGGCCTTCGCGCCCCTGCTGGCGGCCTCGCCGGGGGGACAGGGCTTCCTGGTCGCCTCCGCGATCGAGGCGACCACCGAGGCGCTGGCGATCACGGCCAAGACGAAAGCCGAGCTGGTCGGTCACAGCGCGAGCATGACGCAGGCAGGTCAGAAGGTCCCGATCACGAACGCGCCTACGGGCGTGAAGTCGGCCGAACAGCTCACCCAGTTGATGAGCATGATCACGCCGCTGATCAGCACGGCCGGTCAGGTGGCGCAGTCGCTCGGACAGTTGGCGGCGGCCAATCCTTCGCTGCTGGCGCCGAAATCGATCAGCGCGCCCGGCGCGCACGAAGCCGAGGACGCACCCGGGGATGGCAAGGAAGGCGAGCACGCCGGTGGCGCGGGCGGTGCCGGTGGCATCGGCGGTGGCTTCCCCGGCGCGATCGCCGCGGCCGCCGCACCGCTGAACCCGTGGCCGGGGACCCGCGTGGCCGGTGGATCGCTCGGCAACATCGGCGCCGCCACCGCCGCCGGTACCGGAGCGGGAGCGTCGTCCGCCACCGTCGCGGGAACCACCGCGGCGGGGACCGGTACCGGGACGGGATATGTGCCGATGGGCGGTGCGGGCATGGCGGGCGCGGGTCTGGCCCGCGACGGCGAATCGACCACCGACGCGCTGCGCGGCCAGATGGTCACCGGCCAGCACGGCGACGAAGTGGTCGGCCGGATCGAAGGGGTCTCGCTGCCGGTGGTCGGCGCGGCCGACACGACATCGGAACCACCGCCGGACAAGGAACTCACGCTCTGACGCGAGTGCCGAGCAGTACACAGGAGGGTCTTATGAGTGACGGGCGGGGTCAGGTGTACCACAGCGTGCGTTTCGACTCGGTCACGGCGGCCAAGGCGTCATCCGGGCTGGACGCGCTGGCCGACCGGTTGGCGTCGGATCTGCGCGCCACCGAGGAGGCGCTGACCGTCGTGCCCGCTGGGGCCGACGAGGTCTCCGGCCGAGCCGCGCGGACCGCGAACGACGTCGCGTCGTCGTATCTGGCCGGCGCGCAGGCGGGCGTGCACGAACTGCGCAAGCTGGCGGCCACCTTGCGGCTGCAGTCGAACCGGTTCGACGGCATGGAATCGGCGAATACGGCGGATTTCGACACCACGGGCGGCCGGTCGGCCTGACCGTCGTCGCGCAACCGAAAGGTCCTCCGCAGCAATGATCGAACCACCGCAGCCAGGTTTCACCGGCGTGGTGTGGACCGCGCGCCCGCCCGAGCGGCTCGCGCGCGATCTCACCACCGGGCCGGGCGCCGTGCCGATGGCCGAAGCCGTCGCCGCGTGGTCGCGCCTGGCCGCGTCGTTCGGCGCCGCTGTGGCCGAGTACGAGAAGGTTCTCGCGGACGTGCGCGGAGCCTGGCAGTCGGGGCGCAGCGACGAGGTGCTGCGACAAATCTCGACGCTGCGGGACTGGCTGGTCGACGCCGCCGCCGCTGCGGCGGCCAACGCCGCGCGATTCCAGGCCCAGGTCACCGCTTACGAGATCGCCCGGTTGGCCATGCCCGATACCGCCGACCTGGAAAACCTGCAGCAGCTACAGCGGATGCTGGAGTCGATGGGCGGGATGCTCGGTGGGCCGATCCGCGCGATCGCCGCCGAGACGGATGCCGACCAGGACGCGGCGAAGGCCGTGGCCTCGCGGGTCATGCGGAACTACGAGCTGGCCACCGAGCCGCTGGCCCTGCCGTGGCAGCACCAGGAGCCGCCCGTGGTGGCGCCGGAGCAGGCGCTGGCCGCCGAACAGGCCGAGGCGGCACAGTCGGCCGCGGTGCCGCGCGGTGCCGCGCCGATCGGTGCGCTGCCGATCGGGACGGCGCCCATCCCGGCGATGCCGCGAGTGCGCACCGCCTATCAGGCGCCGGTGTACGCGCAGTCGGCCACAGCCGCCGACGTCGTTCCGCGCACGACGCAGGCCACCACGGTGAACACGGGCGGCCAACCGGCTCCGCTCGTTCCAGGGGCATTGGGGCAGGCCGGGTCCGCACCGGATGCGGCGCGATTCCCGCGCGCCAGCCTGCCGACGGAGACCAGCGATCAGATCGGTTTCGAGGGCGGCATCCAGGCCGCGCCCGCGGTGCTCGGCGGCGCCGAACCCGCGGCTGTCGCGCAGACGGAGACCAGTCCAGAGCCGGGAGGTGCGCCGTGACGTCACTGACGAACGACGCGCTGCTCGTCGTCGCCGAGCGGCTCGGTGTGCAGACCTTGCCGCTGGTGCTTTCGGTGGCGCCGCAACAGGACTCGATCGAGGAATATCGCGCCGCACGGGAGCGCGCGCTGTCCGGCCTGGTCGGCGCGGGCCTGCTCGACGCAGAAGGCGAAGTCGAATCCGGCCTGGCCGCAGCTCTGTTCGTGCTGGCGCAGCCGGATCGCGAGCTCGTCGCCCGTGTCTACGCCGAGGACGGCGCCCGTCGCTTCTGCCTGGCGCGCCGGGGCGAGCAGCACGCGCTCGCCGTGCGCTCGGGCGACAGCTTCGAGGTGCGATCCCTCTGGGCCGACGGCTCGGACGCGTCACTGGCTCGCCCACTGCTGGCCGCGCTCGGACCGTGCGAACCCGCGCAGATCACCGGATTCAGCGCACCCGCTGGCGAACTGGCCGACCGGATGGACGCGGCCGAAGGCTCCGGTGATTTCGCCGACGCGGTGTACGCCCTCGGCGTCGGTGAGCGTGACGCCGCCGTGCTCGGACTCGCCTTCGGCTCCTGCCGTGCCTACGCCGAGATCGTGGCCTACGCCCATCAGGACGGGCTGACCAGCAGGGCGCCCGGCGCGGTGGCGGTGTACGACACCGGCCGCGGCCGCATCGTCGTCGCCCCCATGGTCGCGCCGGATCAGCAGATCTGGTCGACGGTCACGACGGGCACCGACCACCGGGTGACTCAGGCGGTCGCCACATTGCTCGAAGGGCTGCCCGGGGGGAGGTGGCTGCCTCAGTAGCTGTCGAGTCGCAAGAAGACTCGGTTGCCACATTGCTCGGTGAGATCGTCCGGATCTCCGCACCAACACCACTTCTGACGGAAGGACCACACGAAATGGCTTACACAACTCTCGGCGACGGCTCGGGGAACACCTACGGTGTCGAAGAGGGCGGCATCGACAGCGTCGTCAGCCGCATGGAGGACTCGATCTCGACGCTGCGCACCTCGATCAACCAGATCGACGAGTCGGTGCAGGCCGTCGCGCGCGGCTGGCAGGGTGACGCCCACCGCGAGTTCAACACCGCCGCCGCCGAATGGCACGACGAGGTCACCGCGCTCAACGGCAAGCTCGACCGGCTCTCGCAGGCCGTGACCTCCGGCAAGAACACCATCGTCGGCTCCGACCAGGCGGGTCTGGCCTGACCGCTGGACGGTGCTGCCGTCCGGCCGGATCCCAATCTCTCAGCAGAAGGAAGACAACAATGACCATCAAGTACAACTCCCCGGCCATCACCGAGATGGTCAGTGACCTCAACCAGTACGGCTCCAACATGAAGGCGCAGATCGACGAGCTCAACGGCGCCGCGGCGTCGTTCCGGGAGAACCTGCAGGGTGAGCAGGCGGTCGCGAACTTCAACAAGGCGCACAACGACCTGACCACCGAACTGGAGGACACGCTGCAGAAGCTGGACAACCTCGGCGTCAAGGTCGAGAACGCGCTGAACCGCGCGATCGAGGCCGACGGCAAGGTCGGCGACGGTTTCGCCTCCTTCTGAGCGCGCGAAGCGCCGAACGGCGGCCGGCTGGAACGGTAAGGGTTCCAGCCGGCCGCTTCGTGCGGTCAGCGGGCCGCGAGCGACTCGCCGATGTAGTGCATCTCGTCCGGTGTGGTGACCATCAGTACGGTCGCGCTGCGCGCGGCGGTGCGCACCGTGATCCGGTTCGGCGCCTGCGGATCCTGCACCAGCGTGACGTCGGCGTCGACCGACCTGCCGGGATCGTCCGGCCGCCGCACGTGCACGATCGTCGCGCCGCCCGCGTGCGCGATCGGCGGGATACCGTCGAACACCAGCACCGTCGTGCTCGGATAGGGAGCGGCGGGCGTCGGCGGGGGAGCGGGCGGGTGGTAGCTGGCGCCCGCGGCCCGCGGAGCGATCGAGAGGACTTGCGGCGCACCGAGATTCGCCACCATGGTGTGCCATGCCTCGGGCCGGGCGGTGTGCACGATGGCATGGGCGCCCAGCGCGGTGGCGCGCAGGATCACCTGCTGAGCCAGATCCAGATTGCCGATCACTTCCAGGTGCCTGGTGCCCTCGCCGATCAGCGGCACCGCGATGCCCTGCCCGCGCTCGTCGGCGCCGATGAGCTGGCCGCAGCCCGCTGTCGGCACCGCGAACTCGGCCAGCGCGGCCAGGGTGCCGCGATAGGCGATGTCGCTGCCCCAGCGGCCCGCGTAGCCGATGGGCAGGGTGTCCAACAGGATTCGCAGCTGGTTGCCGATCAGCTCGCGCAAACCGGGCAGCGGTGGTTCCTCGGGCGGCGCGACGGTGTCGAAGCGGACGACGGCGTTGAGCACCACGGTGTCGGCGAAATCGGTGTGCCGGTCGTGGCGGCCCGTTCCCGGCCGCAGGCGCAACGTCACCGTGGTGGACAAGCTGGGCACCGCCCAGATGCCGGCCAGTCCGCGCGGGCCGATCATGTCGGCCGCGATCTGGTACTGGGTGAGGTAACGGCCTTGGTACTCCAGCGTTTTCGGTGACTCGGCGAGCTGGTCGACATCGAAGCCGTGGGTGAGTTGACGCACCGCGGCGTTCATCTCGGTGGCGGTCAGCACGGAAACGGCGATGTCGTGCGCGGCCAGCCGGTTGGCGACCCGGCGGGTGGCGATGATCGCGGTGCGCAGCGCGCCGCTGCCACCGCCGCCGCGCTTGTCCACCGCCTCGGCGTTGGCCAGCGGATCCATCCGCAGCACCAGCCAGCAGGTGCGGTGCGCGATGGCGGGCAGCGGGCCGAGGATGCGGTCGTAGAGTTGCGCGGCCACGCCGGTGCCCGCGGTGCGCGCGCCGGTGCTCACCACGTCGATGCCCGCCAGGGTCAGATCGAATTGATCGAGGCAGCGGGCGATCTCGGGCAGCGGAAGCAGTTGATCGGTGCTGAGCGAGCCACGATCCAGCAGCGTCAGCGTGTCCGGCGGCGGATCGATCCTGAGCATGGTGAGCAGCAGGTCGCCGTCCCAGCGCACCCCGTAGGCGCCGCCCTCGGCCAGCGGCACGTCGAGCGCGGGCGCCTGCGACAGGCGTTCGGCCGGGCGCAATCCCGGGCGCCTGCGTGCGATCGCGCTACCGATGCGCTCGGCCGGCGTGTGTCCACCGACCGGCAACAGACCGGCCAGCGCGACCACCGCGCCCGCGGCGATCGCGCCCCGGATCGAATCGCCGACGGCGAGAACGATCCACGCGACGGCGGCGGCCGATATCGACACTGGCACGACCACGCGCAGCGGAAAAATGCGAAACAACCAGAATTCCGGATCGCGCAGTGTGTCGTAGTCCGATCGGCGTTGATTTCTCGGCGGCGCATCCATTATTTCACTATTGGTTGCCTCGCCGTTCATCGTTTCGTTCACCGTTGTTCGTCCCCGCTTCGTTTCGTGACGGCCGCCGTCGATCGGGTCGTGATTCCATCGGTTCAGGGCCGTCGGTGAATTACGGTACCGTGTCGAAGAGAATGGTGATCGATAGCTCGATGGAGACCATGTGCCGGCACAGCTGACCACCCGCGCTCAGGTCAACGGATACCGATTCCTGTTGCGCAGGCTCGATCACGCGCTGGTCCGCCGCGACGTGCGCATGTTGCACGATCCGATGCGTTCGCAGATCCGCTCCTTGCTCGTCGGCGCGGTGCTCGGTGTGCTCGTGGTGGCGGGCGCCGCGATCCTGGCCTTCCTGCGTCCGCAGGGCGCGATCGGCGACGCCGTGATCGTCTCGGGAAAGCAGAGCGGCGCGTTGTACGTGGTGGTGCAGGGCCAGGACGGCGGCAAGACGCTGCATCCGGTGCTGAATCTGGCGTCGGCGCGGTTGATCACGGGCGCCGACGCGGAGCCGCACGCGGTGAAGGACGACAAGCTCAACGATCTGCCGCGCGGGCCGCTGCTCGGCATTCCGGGAGCGCCGAGCGCGCTGCCCGGCTCCGCGCAGGGCAGCAAGTCGGAGTGGTCGCTGTGCGAGACCATCGCGCTGTCCGAAGGCGGTAGCGCCGCCTCGTCCTCCGGCGGCACGACGACGGTGATCGCGGGCCACCCCGCGCTCGCGGACCGGATCCGGACCGCGAATCACGACGAGGCCCTGCTCGTGCGGCGCGACAACAAGACCTACCTGGTCTACGACGGCAAGCGCGCCGAGGTGGACCCGGCCAACTCGGTGATGGCCAGGGCGCTGGACCTGCGCGCCCAGCGGCCGCGTCCGGTCGGCACCGGTCTGCTCGGCGCGACGACGCAGGTGCCGGCGCTGACGCCGCCGCAGATCCCACGGGCTGGCGAGCGCGGGCCGGGCCCGCTGTCGGAGATCCCGGTGGGCGGCGTCATCTCGGTGTCCGGCGTGGGCTCCGACGGCGGTTCCGCGCTGTATGTCGTGCTCGCCGACGGTTTGCAGCCGATATCGCCGTTCACCGCGCAGGTGATCAGGTACGCCGACTCGCACGGCATGCGCGAGATCGCGACCATGCCGCCCGACGTGCTGGACCGGGTTCCGGTGGTCCGGCAATTGCCGGTCGACGACTTCCCGGTGCGCACCCCGCGAATCCTGCCCGCCGAGGACGCGCCCGTGGCCTGCGTGGCCTGGGCGAAGTCGCCGGGCGCCGCTCCAGGGCCGAGCGAGGACAACGCGGGCGACGGCCCCGGTGAGCGAGCCGCGGTCAGCCTGCTGGTCGGCACTCGCCTGCCGATCGCGGAGTCCGCGAAACCCGTCGAGGTGTCCACCTCCGACGGCGTCGGCGACCGGGTCGACGCGGCCTACATCCCCCCGGGCTCAGGGGAATTCGTGCAGGTTACCGGGATGGAGCCGGGCAGCCCGCGCCGCGACAGCCTGTTCTACGTCGCCGACACCGGCGTCCGCTACGGCATTCCGGACGCGGCCACCGCGAACGTGCTCGGACTCGGCGGCTCTGCGCGCCTCGCGCCGTGGGCGATCATCGGCCAGCTGGTCCCCGGTCCCACGCTGTCGGCGCGCGAAGCGCTGGTCAGCCACGATTCGCTGCCCACGAAATGAGCCGCGGCGGACCGGTCGCGCGGTCCGCCCTCGGACTCAGTCCGTCCAGCCGACGTTCAGCGAGGTGAGCAAGCCGGCCAAGGCCAGCTCCATGTCCGACGCCTCGATGCGGCGCAGCACCGCCTCATCGATGTCGGTCAGGTCCAGCGATTCGTCGTTGGCCAGGCGGTATTCGCGCTCCTCCTCGGCCGCCTCGATCACGTTGCGGACGAACCGTCCGTTGCCCGCGAGATCGACGCCGCGGCGCGGCTGACCGCTCTGGTCGGTGCTCTGCATCGCGTACAGGCGTTCGCAGGCCCGGACCAGCTGCTCGAGCGCTCCTTCGGACAGGTCGGAATCGCGTTTGCGGGCGATCACCTGGCCGATCTGCCCCAGCTCGTCGGGCGTGTAGGACGGGAATTGCAAGCGCTTCGAAAAACGGGAGGCCAGGCCGTCGTTGGCGGCGAGCAACCGATCGATCTCGCCGTCGTAGCCGGCGATGATCACCACGAGGCGATCACGGTCGTTCTCCATGCGCGCCAGCAGCGTGTCCACCGCTTCACGGCCGAACGCGTCGCCGCCTTGCAGGCCGGTCTGGATCAGCGTGTACGCCTCGTCGATGAACAGCACACCGTCCATCGCGGTGTCGATCAGCTTCTCGGTCTTGATCGCGGTGCCGCCCAGATTCTGGCTGACGAAGTCGACGCGCTTGGCCTCGACCACCTTGTCGGTCTTCAACAGGCCGACGCCGCAATAGATCTTCGCGACCACCCTGGCGATGGTGGTCTTACCGGTGCCGGGCGGCCCGGTGAAGGCCAGGTGCTGGCCGCGCGGCTGGCTCGCCAAGCCCTTCTCGGCCCGGATCTTCGCCAGCTGCGCCGACGACTGCAGCTTCGCCACCTGGGTTTTCACCGAGGCGAGACCGATCTGCGAGTCCAGTTCGGCACGGGCCTCGACCAGGATCTTCTTCGCCCGGTCCTGGCTCTCGGCCTGCGCCATCTGCTCCATCGACGGCGAGGACGCCGGGTCCCACTTGTCGGTCCGCGCGTCGATCACCTCGCGGCTGGTGACGGTGATCCGATAGGTGCGGTCGCGCATCGCGGCCGCGTTCGCCTCGAAATCCGGCGCCTGCGAGTACACCTTCTCGAACAGGGCTTGGGCTTCGTCCTCGTTGCCCGACTCCCGCAGGCACAAGCCGCGACAGAACATCGCGGTCGACCGGGCCGCCGGGATCGGGCCCGCCTCGGCCTGCTGCATCCGCCGGATGGCCTCGCCGAACAAGCCGAGCTGGGCACACGCGGTGCCGACCATCACGTGCGCGCCCGCCGCCAGGTACGGATCCTCCCACTCCGCCGATCCCGCCAGCACCGCCATCACATCGGGCCAGCGCTGAGTGTTGTAGTGCAGCACGCCACGGACATACGCGCAGATGCGGTCGTCGATCTCGCCCTCGGGGTTGCTCAGTTGCCCGCGGCGGAACGTGTCGAGCTCGTCGAGCACTCGCTCGGCCTCGTCGTACTCCTTGTCGGCGATCAGATGCGCCGCCCAGGCCAGCGTGATCTCGGTGTGGTTGGCCAGCGGATAGTCGATGTACAGACCGGGAAGGAACCGGCCCGCGAGTTCGCGCGGACGCAACCCGAGCCTGCGCTGCTCGCGGTAGAGCGTGCTCGCGCTGGTCTTGTACAGGTTGAACAGAACGTCCTTGGTGAGCTCGCCCGCGGCGGCGCGGCCGAGCCACGCGTCGCACATCGTGGGATCCCACTCCGTGGCGCGCTGAAAAGCCAGTTTCGCGTAGTCGAGATCACGTGCGGATTCTTGCCCCTCGATGGACAATCCGAGCGACAGGATTCCGGCATCGAATGCGCGTTGTGCTTGGCGGTTGCCGGTCATTGCTGTCGAACCCCGAAATCTTCGTTTCTCGTAGTAGAGACGTTCATCTGGATACCAGACTACCGATCGCGCGCGGCCCGGTTCGTCCGTTACATTAGGTTCAGCTGCCGGGAGGTCGCAACGCAAGAGTCGGCTATGTGTGAGTGTGCTCGACGAGTGGTGAAGTCGGGTACTCAGGACAGGTTCCAGCAAATGGTGTCGATGCGAGAATCATTGTTCCGGATGAGGGCGGGGGAAGGTTGCCGTTGATCGAGTCGGCGAGCGGCACACGTGCCACCGAACCCGTATTGAGTCGTGTTTCGGTCATCGGTGGAAACACTCAGATCGATGTCGGATTGCCTGCCACCGTGCCGATCGCCACATTCATCGGCGATCTGGTGGCGCTCATCGAATCGCGCGATCCGGAGCGTCCCGAGGCCGAGGAGGACGCGGCGCCGCTGGACGCGCGGCACTGGACGCTGGCCAGGCTCGGACGCGAGGCGATCGCGCCGAGCCGCACGCTCACCGAGGCCGAGGTCTACGACGGCGAGCTGCTGGTGCTGCGGTCGGTCGCCGCGAAGGAAGCGCCCGCGCTGTTCGACGACGTCATCGACGCGGTATCACGGTTGACGGCGGAGGAATTCCGGAGCTGGTCGGGAGTGGCCGCCCGCTGGATGGGCCTGGTCGTCTCGGCGCTCACCGTGCTGGTCACGCTGGCCGTGCTGGTGGTCTCCCGCGCGAACGGCGATCCGATCGCGCCTGCTCTCGCCCTGCTCGGTTGTGGCACAGCGGCTTTCGTCGCGGCGGGCATCGCCGCGCACCGATACTCCGACCCGGTGACCGCGACCTGGCTGTCACTGGACGGACTGCTGGTGCTGTTCGGCGGCGCCGCGCTGCTGGTCCCCGGCACGCTCGGCAGTCCCCATCTGCTGCTGGGCAGCTCGGTGCTGCTGATCGCGGCGCTGCTCGGTTACCGGATCACCGGCGCGGGCGCGACGCTGTTCTCCTGTGCCGCCGCGCTCGCCGTGATCGCGGGTGTCGCCGCGGCGATCCATCTGATCTGGCATCCGGGTCTGCCGAAGCTGTCGGCCGGTCTGCTGGTGGCGGGCATCGCGATCATCTCGGCGGTGCCGCGGCTGGCGGCCGTGCTTGCGCGGCTGCCGATTCCGCCGGTCCCCACCGCGGGCGGCGCGATCGACCCGGCCGACCACGAACCGCGACCGACCATCGAGGGCATCGGCGCCATCGGCGCCAGCGCGCTGCCCTCCGCGGCGGGACTCGGGCTGCGCGCCCGCACGGCCAACCGTTTCCAGTCCGGACTGATCGCGGCCTGCACCGCGAGCGCGGTCGTCGGCGCGTTCGGCGTGGCGGATCCGCTGGGTTCGCCGCGCTGGCAAGGGGTCACGCTGGCGGTCGTGACCGCGATCATCCTCGCGCTGCGCGGCCGCTCGTTCGCCGATCTGGTCCAGGCCGCGACGCTGATCGGCGGCGGCTGCCTGACATCGGTCGCACTGACCGCCGGATTCGCCGTCGGCGATTCGGACCACACCTTGCTCGCGGCCGGCATCCTGCTCGCGTTCGCGACCGGTGTGGTCGGGTTCGGGGTGATCGGCCCTCACATCGAGGTCACCCCGGTGACCAGGCGGATGATCGAGATCTTCGAGTACTTGCTGATCGTGTCGGTGATCCCCCTGGTGTTGTGGGTGATGAACATCTACTCGATGGCCCGGAACATATGACCGGCAGCGCATCCCGCCGCAGCGTCATGCGGATGGCCTGCGCGGCAACGGTTGTCGGTACCGCGATCGCCGGGCCGTGGCCCGCCGCCCGGGCGATCACCCCGCCCGGGATCGACCCCGGCGCACTCGGCGTCGCACAGGCTTTGAGCGTGCGGCCCGCGCCGCTGGAACCGACCGAACAGCGCGCCGTGTGCGCCGAACCCCTGCTCACCGGCGCGCCGCCCAGTGAGCCCCCGATGGCGCAGCGGGTATTGGATCTGCCGTCCGCATGGCAGTTCAGCCGCGGTGCGGGGCAGAAGGTGGCCGTCATCGATACGGGGGTCAATCCGCACCCGCGGCTGCGGTCCTTGCAACCGGGCGGCGATTTCGTCTCCGACAGCGACGGAACGGTCGACTGCGACGGCCACGGCACCCTGGTCGCCGGGATCATCGCGGCCCAGCCGAGCCCCGGCGACGCCTTCGCGGGCATCGCGCCCGACGCGGACCTGCTCACCATCCGGCAGCTGAGCTTGGCCTACGAGCCGAAAGACCGTGCGGGGCGTGGTGATCCGCCGGGCAAGATCAGCAGCGACGGTTACGGCAGCGTGCTCACGCTGGCGGCGGCGGTGGTCCGCGCCGTCGATCTCGGCGCCACCGTAATCAACATCTCCGAAGTCGCCTGCACCGCGGCCGGATCGGACACCGCGGACGCCTCGCTCGGCGCGGCGGTGAAGTACGCCTACGACCGCAATGTCGTCGTGGTCGCGGCGGCGGGCAACTTGCAACCCGACGGCGCCTGCTCGAAACAGAACGAAGGGTCGGGCTGGGGCTCGGTGGCCACGGTCGCGAGCCCGGCCTGGTTCACGCCCTATGTGCTGTCGGTGGGCTCGGTGGACTCGACCGGCCAGGTGTCGGAGCTGTCGCTGCACGGCCCATGGGTGGGCGTCGCCGCGATCGGCCGCAATATCGTTTCGCTGGACAGCAAGCCGGGCGCGACCGGGCTGGTGGACGGCGTCCAGACCACCGACGGCATCAGGGCCGTTGAAGGCACCAGCTTCGCGGCGCCCTATGTGGCCGGGCTGGCCGCGCTGGTGCGCGCACGCTTCCCCGAACTCACCGCCCAGCAGGTGATGGACCGCATCGTCCGCACGGCGCACGGACCGGGCACCGGCCGCGACGACCGGATCGGGCACGGCCTGATCGATCCGCTCGCCGCGCTGACCGCGCAACTGCCGGACAAACCCGTGAGCGCCGACGCCGACGCCGCCCGAGCCGTCGCAGCGCCGGCGCGTCCGCCCGGCCCGGACCCTCGGCCGCGCCGGATCGCCGTGCTCGGCTCCATCGTGTGCCTGGCCGGTCTGGCCATCGGTGTGGCCGTGGCGTTCCCGTTCCGCCGGACCAGGCAGGACCTGAACGCGGAATTCGATCCGTAGCGCGGGCGCAGCTCGACCGCTCGCCGCCGACCGAACGAAGGAATCATGGCTACCGAAGGCTTTGTGCGCCGCCCCCGCATCGCACCGCCCCGGGCACCCGGTGGCGAGGTGGCGCTGACCGCACCGCCGGAGATCGCGCGCGCACTGCCCGCGCCGCTGATGATGAAGCTGATGCCGATCGTCATGGTGGTCGCGGTGGTCGGCATGATCGCCATGATGGCGATGATGGGCCGCAACCTGCTGGCCAATCCGTTCATGATGATGTTCCCGATGATGATGCTCATGTCGATGGTCGGCATGATGGCCGGGTTCCGGGGCGGCGGGCCCAAACGCGCGGTGGAACTGAACGAGGAACGCAAGGACTACTTCCGCTATCTCGACCAGGTCCGCAAGGAAGTGCGCCGCACCGGCGGCAAGCAACTGGAGACGCTGCGCTGGAGTCATCCCGAACCCGCCGACCTGCCGTCCCTGATCGGGACCAGGCGGATGTGGGAGCGCAGGCCCAACGACCCCGACTTCGGGCACGTGCGCGTCGGGGTCGGCAGCCACCGGCTGGCCACCAAGTTGGCGCGCCCTGAGACGGGGCCGCTGGAGGATCTGGAACCGGTGTCCACCGTGGCACTGCGCCGATTCGTGCGAACCCATTCGGTGGTGCACCGCCTGCCGACCGCCGTGTCGTTGCGCGCGTTCCCCGCGATCAACATCGGCGGTCCGGCCGATGAGGCGCGCATGCTGGTGCGGGCGATGCTGATGGAGCTGGCGGTGTTCCACGGTCCCGACCACCTCGCCATCGCGATCGTCTGCTCCGACCCGGACGGCCCGGCCTGGTCCTGGGCGAAGTGGCTGCCGCAGCTGCAACATCCGACCCAGCGCGACGGCATGGGTTCGGCGCGCATGATGTACCACTCGCTCGGTGAGCTGGAGACGGCGCTGGCGGCCGAGCTGCTCGAGCGCGGCCGGTTCATGCGCAACCCACAGCCGACCCAGGGGCGACTGCACCTGGTGGTCGTCATCGACGACGGCTACGTGAGCGGAAGCGAACGGCTGGTCAGCGAATCGGGTCTGGACTCGGTGACGGTGCTCGACCTCACCGCGCCGGAGGGCGGGCTCGCGGCCCGGCGCGGACTGCAACTGGTCGTCGCCGACGGTGAGGTGGCCGCGCGCAGCGCCGCCGGGGTGGAGAAGTTCGCCACCGCCGACGAGGTGAGCACGGCCGAGTCCGAGTCCTTCGCCCGCGCACTGGCCAGATACCGGCTGGCGACCGCGGCCCAGATCGTCAGTCTCGGCGAGGGGACCACGGCCGATCCCGGACTCATGGCGCTGCTGAAGATTCCGGACGCGGCCCAGATCGATCCGGCGCGGGTGTGGCGTCCGCGCACCGGCCGCGAGCGGCTGCGGGTGCCGATCGGCATCACTCCCGACGGCACCCCGGTGGAGATCGACATCAAGGAGTCGGCGGAGAACGGCATGGGCCCGCACGGCCTGTGCATCGGCGCCACCGGCTCAGGAAAATCCGAATTCCTTCGCACGCTGGTGCTCTCGCTGGTCACCACGCATTCCCCGGACGCGCTGAACCTGGTGCTCGTCGACTTCAAGGGCGGCGCGACCTTCCTCGGCCTCGATTCGCTGCCGCACGTCGCCGCGGTGATCACCAACCTGGAAGAGGAACTGTCGCTGGTCGATCGCATGAAGGACGCGCTCGCCGGCGAGATGAACCGCCGCCAGGAACTGCTGCGTTCGGCGGGCAACTACGCCAACGTCACCGACTACGAGAAGGCGCGTGCCGCCGGCGTGCCGCTCGACCCGCTGCCCGCGCTGTTCATCGTGGTCGACGAGTTCTCCGAACTGCTGTCGCAGAAGCCGGATTTCGCGGAGCTGTTCGTGATGATCGGCCGCCTCGGCCGGTCGCTGCACGTGCACCTGCTGCTGGCCTCGCAGCGCCTGGAGGAGAACAAGCTGCGCGGCCTGGAATCGCACCTGTCCTACCGGATCGGCCTGCGCACGTTCTCGGCGAACGAGTCACGCGCGGTGCTCGGCATCACCGACGCCTACCACCTGCCCAGCGTGCCCGGCTCGGGATATCTGAAGAGCGACGCGTCGGATCCGTTGCGGTTCAACGCCAGTTACGTGTCCGGTCCGTACGTCGCGCCGCAGGGCACGGTGACCGGCGAGGACGGCAGCCCGGTCGCGGGCCGGCGACCCGCGTTGTTCACCGCCGCTCCGGTGGAGATGCCGGAGGCGATCGAAGCCGGCGTCGAAGCGGAGCCGGTCGCGCCGTCGAACCCGCTGCTGGAGCTGCCGCCGCCACCGTCGGCCGTCGGGGCCGCGCCCGGCGCCGACGAGGGCATCCCGGACACGTTGCTCGACGTGGTGGTCAAGCGGCTCACCGGGCACGGCCGCCCGGCCCACGAGGTGTGGTTGCCGCCCCTGGACGAATCCCCGACGGTGGACATGCTGCTGCCGGACCCCGACTGGAGGTCGCCGGTCAACCGGCACGGCCAGCTGTGGATGCCGATCGGCGTCATCGACAAGCCCTACGAGCAGCGCCGCGATGTGCTCACCATCAATCTGGCCGGCGCCCAGGGCAATGTCGCCGTCGTCGGCGGCCCGCAGTCGGGCAAATCGACGACCCTGCGCACCATCATCATGGCGACCGCCGCCACCCACACCCCCGAACAGGCGCAGTTCTACTGCCTCGACTTCGGTGGCGGAAGCATGGCCGGGTTGTCCGGCGTCCCGCACGTCGGTTCGGTGGCCGGTCGTCTCGACGGCGACCGGGTGCGCCGCACGGTCGCCGAACTCACCACGCTGATGCGTCAGCGCGAGGAGCGCTTCGCCGCGCTCGGCATCGAGTCGATGGCCGAATTCCGGCGGCGCAAGTTCGGCGACGGCCGCCGCGTCCAGGACGGCGCGGCCGGGTCCGCCGATCCGCTGGCCGACGACAAGTTCGGCGACGTGTTCCTGGTGATCGACGGCTGGGCCGCGATCCGCGAGGAGTTCGACATGCTGGAGCCGCAGATCAACGCCATCGCGGCCCAGGGTCTGTCGTTCGGCATTCACCTGATGATCGGCGCCGCGCGCTGGGCCGAGATCCGCCCGGTGGTCAAGGACCAGATCGGCACCCGCATCGAGCTGCGGCTCGGCGATCCGTCCGACTCGGAGATGGGCAGGCGCACCGCCCACCAGGTCCCGGTCGGACGTCCCGGCCGCGGTCTGACCGCCGACCAGTTGCACATGCTGATCGCCCTGCCGCGCTTGGATTCCGACTCCGACCCGGGCAGCCTGGCCGACGGTGTCGCGCAAGCGCGGGCCGGACTCGAACAGCAGTACCCGGACCGCCGCGCGCCCGAAGTGCGCATGCTGCCGCTGCGGTTCTCCAGGGACGAGTTGCTGGCCTCGGCGAAGGCGGAAGGCGTCGAGCTCGGCCCCACCAGGGTCGTCGTCGGGCTCGGCGAGTCCGAATTGCAGCCGCTGGTGCTGGACTTCGGCGTCGAACCGCACTTCATGGCATTCGCGGACGTGGAATGCGGCAAGACCACCCTGTTGCGCAACATCGTGATGGGCGTGGTGGAGCAGTCGACCACCGAGCAGGCCCGGATCATCATGGTGGATTACCGCCGGACCATGCTGGGCGTGGTGGAGGGCGACCACCTGGCCGGGTATTCCACGTCGTCGCAGACCTGCGGCCCGATGATCCAGGAGGTGGCCGGGTATCTGGCCAAACGGATTCCCGGCTCGGACATCACGCCGCAGCAACTGCGCGAACGCAGCTGGTGGAGCGGTCCGGAGATCTACATCGTGGTCGACGACTACGACATGGTCGCCGCGGGCACCGGCATGAACCCGTTCGCGCCGCTGCTGGAATTCCTGCCGCAGGCGCGCGACATCGGCATGCATTTCGTGGTCACCCGCCGCAGCGGCGGTGTGTCCCGCGCGCTGTACGACCCGATTCTGGGCACCATGAAGAACCTCTCGGTGGAGACGTTGATCATGAGCGGGTCGCGGGACGAGGGCAAACTGATCGGTGACGTGCGGCCGAGCAAGCTGCCGCCAGGACGCGGAACGCTGGTCTCGCGCAGCAGGGGAATCGAGATGGTGCACATCGCGCATCTGCCGCCGATCTGAGCGGCGCGCCGTCGCGCGGTGGACGCCTCCGTCGTGCGTGCGTGCGCGGGAGGTCGCCGGTGGTGTGCGGGGGCGCCGCGCATCGGGACGTGCCACCGCCATCGCGAGCGCCCGAGTACCGGCGCTCAGTTGTTCGGCGGCGGGCGCAAGAGCGCCGACGTGCTCACCCGCCCGGCTGCGGTCACCCGGACGGGAAGGGCGGGATCCCAGGTGTCGGCTCTCCGCTCGAACAGCGCACGCGAAGGTCCGAGCGCGAGTGGTCCCCCCGCGACACGCACCAAACGGAATCCCGCCGAACGGTAATAGGCGTGCAGGTCGGTATTGGTGGTCCACGCGTCGAGCCGGACCCAGGCGCGGCCCTGCGAGCGGGCGAGCGTTCCCGCGTGCGCGAGCATGTAATGGCCGACGCGCTGGCCCGCGAATCGCAGGTCCACGATCATGTAATGGACGATCACCGCGTCGTCGAGTTCCCATCGCGACCACAGACCGTCGTCGGCGCGGTCGTTGACCGTGATGGTCCCCGCCGGTTCCCCCGCGACCTCGGCGATCCAGGTCTCGCCCGCGTCCAGCGCGCGTCCGACGGCGCGGGCGAAGATCTCGATGGGCAGGCCGCGTCCCGCGACCGTCCACTGGTCGGAGCCGCGCGCGGTGAGCCACGCCGTGCGCTGCACGCGCAGGCGGCAGATCATGCCCAGATCGCCCCATGTCGCCTGGCGCAGCGCGATCGTCATGGATTACGCCCGGCCGGACCCGTGTGAATCGGCAAGCGTGTTCCGGATGACCGCGGTGCCTTCGGCGTCGCCGAGTTCGTAGGCGAGCCGATTGCCGGTGGCGAGCGAACGTTGCCGCGTGGCACGGGTGACGCGCTCGTGGGTGGCGCCGATCCGCAGGTGGTCGAGCAGGATGGTGCCGGTGGCGACGCCGAGCACCAAGGCTTCCTCCGCATTGGCCGGCCGCGCGACGAGCGTGTCGCGGTGCGCGGTCTCGGCATGTCCCCGGTCGGCGAGGCGGCGGGTGGTGCCCTCCGGGATGTCGTGCGGCGAGTCGATTCCGGTGGCCTCGGCCAGGTCACGGGGATAGAAACTGACCTCCCACGACCACGGCTCGTTGTCGAGATACTGGACCACCGTCCTGGCCAGCACCCACGAATCCGGCGGTACACCCAGCCAAGACGCGACCTCGGGGCTGGCGGGCTCCATCTTCGCGCTGAACTCCTTCGACGGCTCCCGGTGCGCGGCCCGCGCGATCTCCTCGAAGATGTCGTGCGGGGTCTGCGGCCGGTCGGGGCGGATGGAATCGGTAACCACGGATTCCAGAATCTCTTGGTTTCGAACGATCGTCCCGCGGGAAGTAGCTGTATAGACGAGGTTTTCGGCCACCAGCACCTGGATCGCGTTGCGGGCCGTGGTTATCGAGACCTGCATTTGATCGGCAAGTTCCGAGTGACTGGGCAGTCGATCGCCCGGTTTCCACTTGGCTGCGCGGATCTCCTCGCGGAGGAGGTCTGCGATCCGGTGATACGTCGGACCGTCCGCCATCTTGCTCCTCGGTTGGTCATGCAGGTAACGAAGTGTACTCTTCGTGACTGCCTACGGCCCGGTAACGCTTGACAGGTGCCTTCAGAGGTTTATTGTAATGAAGTCCTGATCCGGTGTTGTGCGGCGATGACGGCGAGGCAACGTGGCAGGTTCGGATTCAACGGTCGTAATGACCCTCCCCGGCACATCAAGGTGTGCCGATCCTTCGGTGCGCTCTTCGGCACCGGGATTGCTTCCCACGTCCGACCTATTGGTTCGGGCGTGTCGCGGGCACCGCGTGGTCGGTGGCCCGCTCTTGTGGTTCGCTCGTGATCTGGCAGTGCTACATGAGCGCCGCTTGGTCGGCCGCGGTGGTTCGGTGGACACCTCTGTGGCGGTGGTCCGCGAAATCGAGCGTCGCAGAATCGAATTGGTGATGGCCATCGACGACTGGGTGATGCGGAACGTGCCGCAGCATCGGCTCGGCGCCACCTTGCACACCGAAACGGTGGGCGCGGTGATCGATCGCCTCGCCGAATCGTCGGTGCGCGCGCACCACGCGTTGATGACTCTCAACGCGCACGACGAGTTGCTGCACAACGCGTGGCATCATCTCGCCGAACTCGCGGACGCCTACGACGATCTGGTGCGCGATGTCATGGCGGGCAGACGGCGTCTGCCCGAGTGGTGAGCGGCTGATCCGTTCGCCCTTTGCCCGCCGGGCCACGGCCCGGCGGGTGTCACGGGCGATAGCGACGGTGATCGGTGGCGAAATCGTCGGCGACGGTCGCGGCCAGTTCGACGTAGGCCCGCTTGGTCTGCTTGTGCAGCCGGTGCAAATCGATTTCGGCGCCCTCGGACATGTGCGCGTCGAACGGGATGATGTGCACGGCGCGGCACCGGGACAGGAAGTACTCCCGTAGCTGCTGGATACCGACATTCGGCGATCCGGCCCGCGGGGAGTTGATCACCACCACAGCGTTGCGCACCAAATGGTCGTGGCCGTGCAGGGACAGCCAGTCCAATGTCGCTGCGGCACTGCGGGCTCCGTCGATCGCGGGGGAGGAGATCAGTACCAGCGAGTGCGCCAGGTCGAGCACACCGGACATGGCCGAATGCATGAGTCCGGTGCCGCAGTCGGTGAGGATGATGTTGTAGAACCGCTGCAGGATCCGGGCGACCGCGCGGTACTCATCTTCGCTGAACGCCTCCGACGCGGCCGGATCGCGTTCGCTGGCCAGCACTTCCAGACGGCTGGTCGCCTGCGAGGTGTGCCTGCGCACATCGGAATAGCGCTGGATGGTCGAATCGAGGAGCAGGTCGCGCACGGTGGACCTGGTCTGCAGCGGCACCCGCTGCGACAGCGTGCCGAAGTCGGGATTGGCGTCCACCGCGATCACCCGATCGCCGCGGATGGAGGCGAAGGTGGAGCCGAGACCCATGGTGGTGGTGGTCTTCCCGACGCCGCCCTTGAGCGACAGCACCGCGATCCGGTAGTCGCCGCGGACGGGCTGCCTGATCCGCGCGACCAGCTCCTGCAGCCTGCGTTCCTCCGCGGACATACCGGGGTTGATCGCGCCGCCGGACACGTGGTGCACCGCCTTGCGCCATCCGGTACCCGGCGCCTTCTTGGCCCGGCGCAGTGGCACGTTGTCCAGCGAAGGCTGCTGGAAGGGTGCGCCTTGCTGCTGGAGTGGGGCGCCTTGCTGCTGGAGCGGGGCGCCTTGCTGCTGGGCGGGCGGCTGTGCATAACCCGGCGGCGTGCCCCACTGGGGGGCTGTTTGCCCGGTGATCTGGTGCGGTGGCACGGAATGCGGTGCTGCCGACGCGGATTCCGGGGCGGAGGTATTGCGCCACTGGTCGGCGGGGGCCTGTGGCGGGGTGCCCGGCGCCTGCGCACCCGCGAATTGCATTGGCGAGACTGCGGTTACGTCGCTTCCGCCATGGGGAAGCTGCTGGGTGCCCTCCGCGACGTAGGGCGTTTCGGGTCGTGGCGGGGGGACGGGCTGCTGGTCGAAGCCGGGCGCTTGTCCGACCGGCGCCTGCGAAGCCGACGGTTCGTTCGGTTCCGCGGACAGCCGGTGTCGTCCGCCACCTGCGCCGAGTCCCGCCGCCGGGCCTATCTCGGTCGCGCTGGTCCAGTTCGGTGCGTGTGCGCTGGAATCGCCTTGCGCGCGAGCGACATCGACCGAACCGGCGGCGTTCGGCCGCACGGGGGTCTCCGGCGTGCGAGCGGAAGCCGGTGGAGCGCCGGTCGCGGCGGCGCTGTGCGGAGCGGGCGGCGCGGCGAGCCCACCTTGCCCGGCATGCGGGGCGGAGGGGGCCGGTTCCGTGACGCCGTAATCCGCGGGCGGTTGGTGATCGGCGGGCGTATGAGTTTCCGGCGCCCGGTCTGCCGGTGCGGCGGTCTCCTGAAAGGTGGGCGGGAGTCCCGGACGGTCCGGCCGGCGTTGCTCCGGCGCACTGTGACCGAGCCAGGGCGGCGGGCCGTCCGCGCCGCGCGGCGGCAGGCGGTGCTCGTCCGGAGCGGCTGGGGATGAACCGGATCCGCCGGTGTGCGGCGGGTCGGGCAGCGGTGGGAGTCGGCGCGGCGCGTCGGTCGCGGACGCCTCGGTCTGCTCGGGCCGGGGTGCGGCGAGCCAAGGTGGCGGACCGTCAGGAGTCACCGCAGGGGGAACAGCCGAGACGGTCTGCGGGGCTTGCAGCGGATGCTTCGCTGTGGGTGGTGTGTGGTCGGCCTCGCTTGACGGCGTGAGGTAGCTGGTGCCCTGCCCGAACTCCGTACCTGCCGTTGTGGCTGGTGCATGAACCGCTGCCGCGCCCGCCCCGACAGGGGTGTTCTCGCTGTGCGGTTCGTCCGAACTCGCACCGCTTGATCGCACTCCAGCGCCGGGTTCCGCTCCCTGGCTCCCGGCCTCCCGGACCGGGTTCGGTCCAGCAGAAGCCGCGCTCCCACCCCCGGGCGCCGATAGCCCATCGCCGTACTGCCGTGTCTGCTTGTCGGCTGCAACCCCGGATTGCGCTCCCTGCGGCTCGCCGGAATGTTCCCCGCTCGACAGCGCGGCCGACTCCCGTGCCGAAGAATCCGCGCCGGCCGGTGCCCCGCTCGCGGTCGAGACCTCGCTTGATGGGGGTTGGGTGCCGGTTGTCGTCGGCAGGGGTGCGTTGTGCCGTGCCGTGTGGTCCGGGTCGGTCGGCGCCCCGCTGGCGGCGCTCGGTGCTTCGCTTGTGGTGGGGGCGTCACCTGTTGTGGGTTGGGTGCCGGTTGTCGTCGGCAGGGGTGCGTTGTGCCATGCCGTGTGGTCCAGGCCGGTCGGTACTCCACCTGTGGTCGCGCTACCGGTCGGCCCGGCAGTGCCCGTGGTGGGCGGTGTGCCGGTCGGTGCCGATGCCTGTGCGCTGTGCGAACCCGGCTGCTGGGTACCGGTCGGCGCAGCGGCCACGCCGGTGGTGAGCTCGGACGGGGGAGCGGGTGGGGTGGCCGTCGGCGTCTGCGGGTACCCGCGCTGCCGCGTCGGGTGATCCTGGGTGGACGGAGGCGCTGCGGAGTGCCCGCCGACGGTCGGCGGAACCGGCGCATCGCCGGTCGGGGCTTCCGGACGCGCGCCGGTCGGCCACGGCTGCTGCGGACCGTGCGGTGGGAGTTCGCCGGGAGCCGTCGGTGAGTGCCCGCTCTGCCGTGCCGCCTGGTCCGTCGGAGGCGGGGGCACGGCGGGGTATCCGCCGTGGAGCGTCTGCGCGGACATGTCGGCGGCGGTCGGAGTTTCCGGCTGTTCGCCGGTCGGCCGCGTCTGTTGCGAACCGTGCGCCGGGAGTCCGCCGGGCGGCGTCGGCGAGTGCCCGCTCTGCCATGCCGCCTGGTCCGTCGGAGACGTGGGCGCGGCAGGGTATCCGCCGTGGAGCGCCTGCGCGGACACTTCGGCGGCGGTCGGAGTTAACGGCTGTTCGCCGGTCGGCCGCGTCTGCGGACCGTGTGATGGGAGTTCGCCGGGCGGCGTCGGTGAGTGCCCGCCTGTCCAAGCCGCATGGTCCGTCGGAGACGGGGGCACGGCGGGGTCGGGTGACTGCACCGAGGTGTCGCCGCTGGTCGGAGTCGTGGTCGTCCAGGGGTTGGGCGACCCGGCACCCGGCTGAGCCGCCTCGTTGCCAGTCGGTCCGCGGCCCGCTCCCTGGCCGGGCGGAGCCGCGTTCGGCCACAGGCTCGGCGCCACGGCTGAGAGGGCGGCGTCGAGCCGAGGGTTGCCGGTGGACGGCCATCCGCCGAGTTGCGGACTGAGCGGAGGCCGGCCGCCGGCCTGTCCGGGTGCGCTCTGGCCGTGTGACGGCCGGGCGTGCTCGTCGTTCCGCGTCGCGGCGGGCCGTTCCTCGGCCGATTGCCGGGGCGGCGGTGGCGGGAGGTCGGGCCTGTCCGCCGGCTGGTCGTTCGGCACGGGCGGGTTCGCGGACCTGCTGCCCAGCGGCTGGAAGCCGGGCGACGGCCGCGACGGGTTGCGGGTGGGCAGGCTGTGCTGCGGAGTGTTGCCGCGCTCGGGCGGCGCTTGCCACGAGTTGTCCTGGGCCGGTGGGGTGCGGTCGTGGCCGGGCTGCTGCCAGGATTCCTGCGGCTGCTGCCAAGACTCCTGCGGCGGCCGGACCGGTGCGGGCTCGTCCGGGACCGGTGCGGGCGCGCGGCCCGCCTCGACGTGCCGCTGGTCCTCCTCCGCCGGGCCTTCCTGCTTGTCGCGGCGCCAGCCCTTGCGGCGCTTCTCCGGCCGCGCGGCCTCCGGGCGCTCCGCCTCGGGCGCGCGGTTCTTGAAACGGCCGCGCCTGCGGCTGGGGGTCTCTTCGATGAGGTCGTCGTGCGGAAGGTTCTGCACCGGCGCTTCGTAGCCGCTCTGGCTGACATCGCTCTCCGACAACCACGGCGGCAGCATCGGCAGGCCGTCATTGCTACGGCTCACGACTGCGCCTCGCCGCCACTCGGCGCGCCGATCCGCTCGCCGCGCTCAGCCACGACTCGCCTCGCTGCCGCTCGGCTCGGTCGCGGCCAGGGGCGCCCCGCCGGTGACTCGCTCGCTACGCTTACTCACGGCCTCGCCTCCCTGCCGCTCGCTTCGGCCGCGACCGAGAGCGCCTCCGCCGGTGGCTCGCACGCTGCGCCGGCTCACGCGTCTCCCTCGATCTGCTGGACCCAAATACCCGAACAGCGGCCAGTTTACGCGACAACCCGGCGCCGTCGTGGCACCGCGTCCGAGGCCCGCCACCAGTGGGAAGGCGGCTGCGAAACCCCAGGCGACACCGGTATACAGGGAGGCATTTTTGCTCGATCCGGAACGGGTCGGTAAGCTGGAGCGGCGGTGCACCTACGCGCCGCCTGTTTGTGTGCGAGCGGTCCGCTCCAGCGGCCCGGTCCCATTCGAGCAGAACCAGGCAAACAAACCAGGTTGAGCGTAACCGGGATCGCGGAGGACATGGCGAAGAAAGACGGGGCCATCGAGGTCGAGGGTCGAGTTGTCGAACCGCTGCCCAATGCGATGTTCCGGATCGAGCTCGAGAACGGGCACAAGGTTCTCGCGCACATCAGCGGGAAGATGCGGCAGCACTACATTCGCATCCTCCCCGAGGACCGTGTGGTCGTCGAGCTCTCGCCCTACGACCTGTCGCGCGGCCGGATCGTCTACCGCTACAAGTGATCGCGCCCGCGCGATCGGAGTCGGTTGCGAACCGGCGGTCCCGGCGTGAGCCGGGGCGGAGTCGAAGGACTCACACCAGAACTTCCCCAGTCGCCGACTGGGGAAAAACTGTGTTCACACCCCTGTGAACCACAACAGATTGGACGGACGTGAAGGTTCAGCCGAGCGTCAAGAAGATCTGCGAGAAGTGCAAGGTGATCCGCCGTCACGGCCGGGTCATGGTGATCTGCGACAACCTGCGCCACAAGCAGCGCCAGGGCTGAGCGGAGGCGAGGGCCACCTCGCACCACCCGCCCGAGGCTTGCCGACGGCGCCGCTCGACGCGACACCAGCCAAGCACCGAACCGCAGTTCGGATTGGCAAGAAGAACTCCCAGCACCAGCCGCACGCTGCGGAAATCCAGGGTTCGCCCTGGGGCGTGCGCGCCTACCACCGGTTCGGAGGCCGGTGCCCCACCAAGACGAGGGGACGGACAGGGAGCAGACCTCCGCAACGATTAAGGAAGCTGCCAGATGGCACGTCTCATGGGCGTCGACCTCCCGCGCGAGAAGCGCATGGAGATCGCACTGACCTACATTTTCGGCATTGGCCGTACCCGCTCCAAGGAGATCCTCGAGGCCACCGGCGTCAGCCCGGACCTGCGTTCGAAGGATCTCAGCGACGATGATCTGACGAAGCTGCGTGACTACATCGAGGCTTCGGAGTTCAAGGTCGAGGGTGACCTGCGCCGCGAGGTGCAGGCCGATATTCGCCGCAAGATCGAGATCGGCTGCTACCAGGGCCTGCGCCACCGTCGTGGCCTGCCCGTGCGTGGCCAGCGCACCAAGACCAACGCGCGCACCCGCAAGGGCCCGAAGCGCACCGTCGCCGGCAAGAAGAAGTAGGGATAACCGATGCCTCCGAAGAGTCGGGCCGCGGGCCCGAAGAAGAGCCAGAAGTCGCGTCGCAGGGACAAGAAGAACGTCCCGCACGGCAACGCGCACATCAAGAGCACGTTCAACAACACGATCGTGTCGATCACCGACCCGAACGGCAACGTCATCTCCTGGGCGTCGTCGGGTCACGTCGGCTTCAAGGGCTCGCGCAAGTCGACCCCGTTCGCCGCGCAGCTCGCCGCCGAGAACGCCGCCCGCAAGGCGCAGGAGCACGGCGTCAAGAAGGTCGACGTGTTCGTGAAGGGCCCTGGTTCGGGCCGCGAGACCGCGATCCGCTCGCTGCAGGCCGCAGGCCTCGAGGTGGGCACGATCTCCGATGTCACCCCGCAGCCGCACAACGGCTGCCGTCCGCCCAAGCGGCGTCGCGTCTAGCGGGAAAGGAATAACGAACAATGGCTCGTTACACAGGCCCTATCACCCGCAAGTCGCGTCGTCTGCGCGTCGACCTGGTCGGCGGCGACCAGGCGTTCGAGCGTCGCCCCTACCCGCCCGGCCAGCACGGCCGCGCGCGGATCAAGGAGAGCGAGTACCTGCTCCAGCTGCAGGAGAAGCAGAAGGCCCGCTTCACCTACGGCATCATGGAGAAGCAGTTCAGCCGGTACTACAAGGAGGCCAACCGCCTCAAGGGCAAGACCGGTGACAACCTGCTGCGTCTGCTCGAGACCCGCCTGGACAACGTGGTGTACCGCGCCGGTCTGGCCCGCACCCGTC
This sequence comes from Nocardia sp. NPDC003726, assembly GCF_053586955.1. Classification (NCBI taxonomy): domain Bacteria; kingdom Bacillati; phylum Actinomycetota; class Actinomycetes; order Mycobacteriales; family Nocardiaceae; genus Nocardia; species Nocardia sp. NPDC003726. The sequence goes on from NZ_JBSFNF010000013.1 coordinate 190,553, forward strand.
GGCAGGCTCGCCAGCTGGTCAGCCACGGCCACTTCCTGGTGAACAACAAGAAGGTGGACGTTCCCAGCTTCCAGGTCACCCAGTACGACATCATCGATGTCAAGGAGAAGTCGCTGGGCACCCTGCCGTTCCAGGTGGCGCGCGAGACCATCGGCGACCGTCCGGTTCCGGGCTGGTTGCAGGTGCTCCCCGGCCGGCTGCGGATCCTGGTCCACCAGTTGCCCGAGCGCGCCCAGATCGATGTGCCGCTGCAGGAACAGCTGATCGTCGAGTACTACTCGAAGTAACACTCGACGAGCCGTCCTTGGCTACCTCGGACGGCAAGCGCGCATGTGCCGCTGGTGCGTGGCCGCTCCCCATGGGCGGCCACGCGCAACCCCTGAGACGAGGCGTCAAATAGCGGGCGCCCAAAAAGGAGGATGATCCTAATGCTGATTTCACAGCGTCCGACGCTGACCGAAGAGGTCGTCGCCGAGAATCGCTCGAAGTTCACCATCGAACCGCTCGAGCCTGGCTTCGGTTACACCCTCGGCAACTCGCTGCGGCGTACCCTGCTGTCCTCGATTCCGGGGGCGGCGGTCACGAGCATCCGCATCGACGGCGTCCTGCACGAGTTCACCACCGTTCCCGGCGTGAAGGAGGATGTCACCGACATCATCCTGAACCTCAAGGGCCTGGTCGTCTCGTCCGAGGAGGACGAGCCGGTCACGATGTACGTGCGCAAGCAGGGCCCCGGCACCGTCACCGCCGGTGACATCGTGCCGCCCAGCGGCGTGGTGGTGCACAACCCGGACATGCACATCGCGACCCTGAACGACAAGGGCAAGCTGGAGATCGAGCTCGTCGTCGAGCGCGGTCGCGGCTACGTCCCCGCCGTGCAGAACAAGGCGTCCGGCGCGGAAATCGGCCGGATCCCGGTGGATTCGATCTACTCGCCGGTGCTGAAGGTGACCTACAAGGTCGAGGCGACTCGCGTCGAGCAGCGCACCGACTTCGACCGGCTCATCCTGGACGTGGAGACCAAGAACTCCATCAGCGCGCGGGACGCGCTCGCCTCGGCGGGCAAGACCCTGGTCGAGCTCTTCGGCCTGGCCCGCGAGCTGAACGTCGAAGCGGAAGGCATCGAGATCGGCCCCTCGCCGGCCGAGGCGGACCACATCGCCTCGTTCGGTCTGCCGATCGAGGACCTGGACCTCACCGTCCGGTCCTACAACTGCCTCAAGCGCGAGGGTGTGCACACCGTGGGCGAGCTGGTCGCCCGCACCGAGTCGGATCTGCTGGACATTCGCAACTTCGGCCAGAAGTCCATCGACGAGGTCAAGGTCAAGCTGCACGCTCTCGGCCTCTCGCTCAAGGACAGCCCCGCGTCGTTCGACCCGTCCAGCGTGGTCGGCTACGACGCGAGCACCGGCACGTGGAGCGACAGCGGCACGTTCAGCGACACCGACGGCGGCGAGCAGGACTACGCCGAGACCGAACAGCTCTAGGCCGCCGGGGTAGGCGCCCCGGCCCGGCCCGAAGACACAGGAGAACACCACAATGCCCAAGCCCAAGAAGGGTGCCCGCTTCGGCGGGTCGGCGTCGCACCAGAAGGCGATCTTCGCCAATCTGGCCACGGCGCTCTTCGAGCACGGCCGGATCACCACCACCGAGGCCAAGGCCAAGGCCGTGCGTCCCTACGCGGAGAAGCTGATCACCAAGGCGAAGGCAGGCACCCTTGCCGACCGCCGCGAGGTGCTGAAGGTGATCCGCAACAAGGACGTCGTGCACGAGCTCTTCGCTCAGATCGGCCCGTCCTTCGAGGGGCGCGAGGGTGGCTACACCCGCATCACCAAGACGCTGCCGCGTAAGGGTGACAACGCGCCGATGGCGATCATCGAGCTGGTCCGGGAGAAGACCGTGACCAACGAGGCCGATCGCGCTCGCCGGGTGGCCGCGTCGAAGAAGGCGGAGGAGGCCCCGGCCGCCGAGGTCGTCGAGGAGGAGGCCACCGCCGAGACCGCCGAGGCCGAGGCTCCGGTCGCCGACGAGGCCGCCGAGGACAAGAAGGACGCCTGAGGCTGAGCGTCGGACTTCGCGGACGAGCCCGCCACCCGCACTGGGTCGGCGGGCTCGTTCGTTTCTACCGGAGGATCATGTGACCGTGGAGGAATCGGTGGGATCGTCGTCGGACCGGCCGCACGCGGACGCGCCGGCCGTGGCAGCGGCCGAACCGCCACGCACCCGGGTCCGGTTGGACATCGCCTACGACGGCACGGATTTCATCGGCTGGGCGCGTCAACCCGGCCTGCGCACCGTGCAGGGGGTGCTGGAGGACGCGCTGAGCAAGGTGTTCCGCGAGCCGATCCAGCTGACCGTGGCCGGTCGTACGGACGCGGGCGTGCACGCCGAGGGGCAGGTCGCGCATTTCGACACCTCCGGCGAACTGGACGGCGGAAAACTCGTGCACCGGATGGCGCGATTCCTTCCGAAGGACGTGCGAATCAAGCGGGCGCGCCCGGCCGCGCCCGAGTTCGACGCCCGGTTCTCCGCCATCCGCCGTCATTACGCCTATAGGTTGACCACCGCGCCGTACGGGGCGGAGCCGCTACTGGCCCGCAGCGTGGCCGCCTGCCGGTCCGGCGTCGACGTCGACGCCATGCGTGCGGCGTCGCGAAAGCTGCTGGGTCTGCACAACTTCGCCGCGTTCTGCCGCCGCAGAGAGGGCGCGACGACGGTGCGGGAGTTGCAGCGTTTCGACTGGGAGCGCGAGGGCGACCTGCTGATCGCCTACGTCAGCGCCGATGCGTTCTGCTGGTCGATGGTCCGCAGCCTGGTCGGCGCGGTCCTCGCCGTCGGCGAAGGGCGGCGGACGCCGGAATGGGTCGCCGACCTGTTGCGGGAGACCGAGCGCTCCAGTTCGGTCACCGTCGCTCCCGCACATGGTTTGAGTCTGATCGGCGTCGACTATCCGGCGGACGAGGATCTCGCCGCCCGCAACGCGCAGACGCGGGAGACGCGGACGGTTCCGGTCCCTGGCGGAGGTTGCTGCGGCGACTGAGGGTACGGACTACCCGCACCCTGCGCGGGTGCGGGTAGCGTGCGCGGTCACTTCGATTGCCGCGGGTACTGCTGCTGCGACTGCTGACTCTGCTCCTGTTGCGTCGGCGACATCGTCTCGGACCGGTTCGTTTGCGCCTCGATGGTCCTCGGTTCCTGCGACGCCCCGGTGATCTGGATGCGGCGCGGCTTCGCGCGCTCGGCGATCGGGATCGTCACCGACAGCACGCCGTTGTTGTAGGTCGCGCTGATGTTCTCCACGTCGACGTTCTCGCCGAGGGACATCTGGCGCATGAAGGTGCCCGCGAAACGTTCCGAGGCGATCCACTGCACGCCTTCTTCGCTAGGCACGGTGCGCTGCGCCCGCAGGGTGAGCGTGCCGTTGTCGACGCTGACGTCGATCGAGCCGGGATCGACGCCGGGCAGGTCCGCGTTCAGGACGTAGTGATCTCCCGCTTTGAACAGATCCATCGGCATGAATCGCGGTGCGCGACCGGTTCCGGCTCTCTCCCCGAGCAATTGACGGGCGACGGTGTCGATGTCATGGAATGGATCGAATCGAAGCACAGCAATCACCTCCATTTCCCCTAGTGGTGGCGCGGGCCAGGCGGCGGGCGCCGATAGCTGTGCAATAGCCACAGTAGCCCTCGGTAATCAGCAGGGCATCGACTCGACCGACCGGGCGCACGGAGCCGGAATAGCCGTCTCCGGGCGTGTGTTGGGTCGGGACATGGCATTCGACAGTCTCGGACGGTTCGGAGTGTGGCGGGCGTACAACGGGTTCAGCCCGCAAGACGCACGGGAATTGGAGCAGCTGGGGTACGGCGCGCTCTGGTTGGGGGCCTCGCCTCCCGCGGATCTGGCGACGGTCGAACCGCTGCTCGATGCGACCGAGACCATCACCGTAGCCACCAGCATCGTGAACATCTGGGCGTCGCCGGCGAAGGAAGCCGCCGACTCGTTCCATCGGATCGAGGCCCGCTTCCCCGGCCGCTTCCTGCTCGGCATCGGCGCCGGACACCCGGAGCACACCGGTGAATACCGCAAGCCGTACGACGCGCTGGTGGAGTATCTCGACGAGCTCGACGCCGCGGGAGTGCCCGTAGAACGGCGCGCGGTGGCCGCGCTCGGGCCGCGCGTGCTGAAGCTGGCCGCCGAGCGGTCGCTGGGCGCGTTGCCCTACTTCGTGCCCGCTGCGCATACCGGGAAGGCGCGCGAGATCGTCGGCCCGGACGCTCTGCTGGCGACCGAGCACAAGGTGGTGCTGACCGACGACACCCGCACCGCGCACGCCGTCGCGGATCAGACGGTCGCGTTCTACGTCGGCCTCACCAACTACGCGTCGAACCTGCGCCGATTCGGTTTCACCGACGCCGACCTCACCGTGCCGCCGAGCGAGGCGCTGTTCGATGCCGTCATCGCGCACGGCACGCCGGAGCGGATCGCCGCGCAGCTGTCCGCGCACGCCGACGCGGGCGCCGACCACGTCGCGGTGCAGATCCTCGGCGACAACTACCTGCCCGCGTTGCGCACCCTGGCCCCGCTGCTGACGGCGCGATCCTGACCACCCATGTTCTTCTCCGGCCCCCGGCGCAGCGCCGGGGGCCGGTTCGCGTTTCCGGGTGATCGTCCTAAGGGACTGTTAGGAAGCCGCGAGAGCCATTCCGCGCTCGTGTGACTGCCGACACACTGATCTGCGACGACGTGATGAGGCGTCGGAGAAGGAGATGTTGTGACTACGACACAGCCCGTCGGCGAGCGCCGGGTGGTCGCGAACGTGCTGCGCGGATCCATCGGCAACCTCGTCGAGTGGTACGACTGGTACGTCTACGCCGCGTTCAGCGTGTACTTCGCCAAGACGTTCTTCCCCAAGGACGATCCCACCGCGCAGCTTTTGTCCACCGCCGCAGTGTTCGCGGTCGGCTTCCTGATGCGCCCGATCGGCGGCTGGGCGCTGGGCCGCTACGCCGACCGGTTCGGCAGGCGCTCGGCGCTGACCTTGTCGGTGACGGTGATGGCGGCCGGTTCGCTGATGATCGCGGCGACGCCGGGCTATCAGACCATCGGTCTGGCCGCCCCGGCCCTGTTGCTGGTGGCCCGGCTGCTGCAAGGTCTGTCGGTGGGCGGTGAGTACGCCACCAGTGCGACGTATCTGTCCGAGGTGGCCTCGGCGGGCAGGCGCGGGTTCTACTCGAGCTTCCAATACGTGACGCTGGTGGCCGGCCAGCTCGTCGCGCTCGGGGTGCAGATCGTGCTGCAACAGTTCCTCGACGCCGACCAGATGAACGCCTGGGGCTGGCGGATTCCGTTCGTGATCGGCGCGGCGGGCGCCCTGATCGTGATGTGGTTGCGGCGCGGCATGGACGAGTCCGAGCAGTTCCGCGCCGAATCCGAGCAGCAAGCGGCGAAGGGCGCGCCCACCGCCGCGGCCCGATCGCGTGGCTCGTTGCGCATCCTGTTGCAGTACCCGCGCGAATGCCTGCTGGTCGTCGGCTTGACGCTGGGCGGAACGGTCGCGTTCTACACCTACACGACCTACATGCAGAAGTTCATGATCAACACCTCCGGCATCTCCAAGTCGACCGTGGCGTGGATCAACTTCATCGCGCTGCTGGTCTTCGTGGTGCTGCAACCGCTGGCGGGCGCGCTGTCGGACCGGGTGGGCCGGCGCAAGCTGCTGATCTTCTTCGGCGTGGCAGGCACCTTGCTGACCGTGCCGATCATGACGGTGCTCGCGCACACCACCGATCCGGTCGCCGCGTGGGGCCTGATGATGGCGGCGCTGGTGATCATCACCGGATACACCTCGATCAACGCGATCGTGAAGGCAGAGCTGTTCCCGACGCGAATCCGCGCGCTCGGCGTGGGGCTGCCCTATGCGCTGACCGTCGCCATCTTCGGCGGCACCGCCGAGACGATCGCGCTGGCGCTGAAGAAGGGCGGCCACGAGTCGCTGTACTTCTGGTACGTCGCGGGCTGCATCGCGGTCTCGCTGATCACCTACTACTTCATGCGGGAGACCTCGGCCTCGTCGGCGATCGACGCGGCCGAGCCCACCGCGAGCGCCGACACCGGGCCCGGCGCCGCGGCCGAGCCGGGACGGCCGATGGTCACCGTGCGTGACTGACCGACCGGCACACGCGCCGGTCCGCCCACTGTGGGAGGATCGGCGCGTGCGGCTTGCGGTGGTCGAGGACGACGACGGCGTGGGAGACGCGCTGGTCGAGGCGCTCAACGCCCGCGGTTACCGCGCCGAACGCAAGCGCCGCGGCGCGGATCTGCTGATCGCGCATCGCGACTACGACGCGGTGATCCTCGACCTCGGACTGCCCGACGGCGACGGTCTGCAGGTGCTGCGCAGGCTGCGCGAGGTGAGTTCGGTTCCGGTGCTGATCCTGACCGCGCGCAGCGACGAACGCTCGATCGTGCGCGGTCTGCGCGGCGGCGCCGACGACTATCTGGTGAAGCCACCGCGCATCGCGGAACTCGTCGCGCGGTTGGAGACGGTCACCAGGCGCGCGGCCGCGGCGGCGCGGCCGGAGCGATCGGTGGTCGTCACCGGTGACGTGCGGGTCGATCTCGGCGCGCGCGTGGTGGAGGTGGCAGGCGAGCCGGTGTCGCTGACGCAGAAGGAATTCGAACTGGTCGAGGCGCTGGTGGAACGGCCGGGGGCCGCGGTGAGCCGTCAGCAGTTGATGGATCGCATCTGGGGTGACGCCTTCGTCGCGGTCTCGCGTTCGCTGGACGTGCACATGACCGGCTTGCGGGCGAAGCTCGGCAGGCCCGGCCTGATCACCACCATCCGCGGGTACGGGTACCGGTGGGGGCAATGAGCGCGGCCCGGCGGGCCGGAGGTGCGTCGTGCGGCGTCGCTTGCTGGTCGCGCTGACGCTGTTCGCGGCCATCGCGGTGCTGGGGTTCGCGGTGCCGCTGTCGCTGACCGTCGCCACCAGCCGCACCCAGCAGTTGGTGCTCGCGCGCTCCGGGGACGCCGATCGTTTCGCCACCCTCGCCGACGACGCGGTCACCGCGGGGGACTACCGCGCGCTGGCCGACGAGGTGCAGCGCTATCACGAGCTGTACGGGGAGAACGTGCTCGTGGTCGACGCCAAGGGCGCGACGGCGGTGAACGCGGGCGCGGACGTCGATCATCCCGCCATCGAGGCGGCGGTGGCGGCCGCGCGCCGCAACCAGCGTCCGCACGCGGTGGACAAGCTGACGCCGTGGGGCGCGCCGACCATGCTGGTGGCGCGGCCGGTCGGCACCGGAGTTCAGGTGAACGGAGCCGTGGTGATCGAGGCGTCGACGGCCCGCGCCCGCGCTGACATCGGGCGGGCCTGGCTGGTGATCGTGCTCGGCGGCGCGGTCGCGATGGCAGTGTTCGTGCTGCTCGCCGTGACGATCGGCCGCTGGGTGCTGCGGCCGCTCGCGGCGCTGTCGCACGGTGTGGCCGAGTTGACCGCGACGTTGCCCAAGCCGCGCGCCGACACCGTCGCGCCGGTGTCGATCGCGGGCCGCTACGGCGGACCGCCGGAGATGCGGGCGCTGGCGGAGTCCTTCGACGCCATGGCGCTGGCCGTGGCCGATTCGGCGGACGCGCAACGTCAGCTGGTCGCCGACACCGCGCACGCGATGCGCAATCCGCTGGCCGCTCTGACCATCCGCCTCGATTCCCTGGAATCCGCGATCCCGGCCGGCGCGGCGGATACCTTCCGCAGCGCGGGCGCCGAGGTCGAGCGGCTCACCGCGCTGCTCGACGGACTGCTCAGCCTGGCTGTCGCCGAGACGCCCGCGGCCTTCGACGTCGCCCGCACCGCCGAGGACGACAACCAGTGCGACGCCGCGCAGGTGGTCGCCGACCGTTTCGACGCCTGGTACTCGGCGTTCGAGGCGGCCGGACAGCAATTGCGGACGGCGCCCGTGGCCGGGCACGCCGAGGTCGCGGTCCCGGCGGAGGTGCTCGCGCAGATTCTCGACGTGCCGCTGAGCAACGCGACGCGCTACGCGGGCGCGGGCGCGCACGTCGATCTGGTCGTCGCGACCGAGCCGGGCTGGGTCACCGTGGCCGTCCGCGATGACGGCAGCGGTGTTCCCACCGCCGAACTCGACAAGCTGACCACCCGCTTCTTCCGGGGTTCGGCTGCGCGGGCCGGTGGCTCCGGGCTCGGTTTGCCGATCGCCGCGGCGTTGGCTCAGGCACGCGGCGGCGCGCTCACCGTGGCGGCGGTGCGTCCGCACGGTCTGGCGGTCTCGGTGCGCCTGCCAGCGGCGGAGGCACTCTGATGGGCAGGCAGCCGATCGTCGGGCGCGGCATGGGCCGGCGCGGTTTCCTAGCCTTGGCCGTGGCGGCGGGTATCGCGGGTTGTGGGCCGGGCGGCGGGGGCGCCACCGTGCGACTGGCGTCCGGCGAGGTCGGCGGCTTCTATCACGCCTTCGCGGGACTGCTCGGCCTGGCCGCCGCCGATACCGCGGACGTGCGGATCGAGCGGGTGACCACCTCGGGTTCCCAGGACAACCTGGCGTTGCTGGCGCGCGGCGCGGTCGATGCCGCGCTGGCACTCGCGGATTCGGTGCGCGACAGCGCGGGCGAGGTGTTCGCGCTGGGCCGGGTGTACGAGAACTACCTGCAGTTGGTCGTGCGCGCGGACAGTCCGATCGGTTCGGTCGCGGATCTGCGCGGAACGCGGGTGAGCCTGGGCGCGCAGGGATCGGGCGCGGCGTTGACCGGCGAGCGCATACTGCGCGTCGCGGGGCTCGACCCGAGCGCCGACGTCACGATCACCCATCGTCCCTTGGCGCAGGCGGTGGCCGCCCTGACCGCGGGCGAGGCGGATGCGCTGTTGTGGGCGGGCGGCGTGCCGACGGCGCGGCTCGCGATTCCGAGCCGGATGCGCCTGGTGGACATGGGTGAACTGGCCGCGCCGATGCGGGAGCGCTTCGGGCCGGTGTACGACCGGGTCGCGATACCCGCCGACGCCTATCCGGGCGGGGTCTCGGTGCACACCATCGGGGTGGCGAACCTGCTGCTCGCCGCGGGCAGCATGTCCGAGGAGGTGGCCGCCGCCATCGTGGAACTACTCGTGTGGCATGCCGACGCGCTGGTGCCCACCGAGGCGGCGGGCACCCAGTTCCTCGACGGCCGTTCGCTGATCAGCACCGGCCCGATTCCGCTGCATCCCGGCGCGGCCGCGGTCTATCGCCGCTGGCACGGATAGGTGGTCAGGAACGGACCAAGCGGGCGATGGCGTCGGTGGCTTCCTTGATCTTGGCCTCGGCTTCGGGGCCGCCCGCGACCGCCGCGTCCACCACGCAGTGGCTGATGTGGTCCTCGAGCAGGCCCATCGCCACCGCTTGCAACGCTTTGGTCATGGCGGAGACCTGGGTGAGGATGTCGATGCAGTACTTCTCCTCCTCGACCATCCGCTGCAGACCGCGCGCCTGGCCCTCGATGCGCCGCAGCCGCTTGAGGTAGTCGTCCTTGGCGGTGATGTAGCCGTGCCCGGCGTGGTCGGCCGCCGTGTTGTCGTGGGGGGAAGCTGCCACCGATGTCTCCTCGCTGCCTGCCGGTCGCCGGAACCGGTTCAATACCCCCCTAGGGTACATCTCGCGCGGTGTCTTGTCAGATCGTGGGCGATCCGCCGCGACGGTCCGTAGTCGGCCATGCGTCGCCGGAAAGCAGGGTAACGCGGATCCCGGCGCGCGACGGCCATCGCGGGACGAGACAATTGGGGTATGAGTTCGCACCCCCGGCCCGCGCTCGCCGTCATCGGCGGCAGCGGCTTCTACGATTTCTTCGACAACGAGGCGACCATCGTCGAGGTCGAGACCCCCTATGGCGCACCGAGCGCGGGCATCGCCGTCGGAGAGGTGGAAGGGCGGCCGGTGGCGTTCCTGCCTCGCCACGGCAAGAACCACGAATTCGCGCCGCATACCTTGCCCTACCGGGCCAACCTCTGGGCGCTGCGCTCGCTGGGCGTGCGCCGGATCTTCGCGCCCTGCGCCGTCGGCAGCCTGCGCGCGGACTGGGGGCCCGGCACGGTCGCGGTGCCGGATCAGCTGGTCGACCGGACCTCCGGCCGTCCGCAAACCTACTTCGACGGCGGCGGCATCCACGTGTCCTTCGCCGACCCGTATTGCGAGGAACTGCGCGCCGCCGCCATCAAGGCCCAGTCCGACGAACTGCACATGATGCACGCAGGCACGATGGTCGTCGTCGAGGGCCCGCGCTTTTCCACCCGCGCCGAGAGCCGGTGGTTCGCCGCGCAAGGCTGGGAGCTGGTGAACATGACCGGTCACCCGGAGGCGGTGCTCGCTCGCGAACTCGAGATGTGCTACGCCGCCGTCGCGCTCGTCACGGATCTGGACGCCGGTCTGGAGGAGGGCGATGGAGTGCGAGCCGTCGACGTCTTCGCCGAGTTCAAACGCAACTTGACGCCCTTCAAAGAGCTCATCCGCCGCGCGGTGGCCGCGGTGGACGGCACCGACACCTGCGACCGGTGCCGAGTCCACGCGGGAGTGTCGCTGCCGTTCGAGCTGCCCTGAGTCCTATCCGAGGGCCGGCCACCGCAGCGGGAGCCCGCTGCGGTGAAGCCCGCCGAGCTCGCTGACGCCCGGCGTTCCCGCGCAGACCGCGGAAAGGGCGGAACGACCGCGCCGGGCACGGCCGAGTAGGCGGCGACCGACTGATCCGAACTCGGATGGCCGGATGTCGCTCAGCTCGGCCGCGGCGCGAACGCGTCGGCGTGAGCCGTCGCCCACTGCTCGAAAGTCCGCGGAGGTCGGCCGGTCACCTGCTCGACGGTCGGATAGAGCGTCGCCTCGTCCAACGTGCCCTCGACGAAAAAGCTGAGAAACGCGTCCACGTACTCCCGCGGCATGGTGGCCGCCAACTCGGCCTCGGTCTCCTGGTCGTCGAGCTCATGCGCCACCAGCGGCCGGTTCAGCACCGCGGCGAGTACCGCGACCTGCTCCGCCGGTCGCAGTGCCTGCGGGCCGGTGAGTTCGAGCACTCGCCCTTCCAGCCCGTCCCGGGTGAGCGCGGCGGCCGCGACCGCCGCGATGTCGGCGGGGTCGATCGCGCCGACCCGGACACCGGGGAATTGCACACGGACGACGTCGCCCGCGGCGAGCTGCGGCAACCAGCGCAGCGCGTTCGACATGAACGACCGCGGCCGCAGGAAAGTCCAGCTCAGCTCGGATGCGCGCACTGCGTCCTCGGACAGCGTCATGTAGCGCGAGACGGCGTTGTCCATGTCGCGCAGCGCGGCGGAGCCGCCGGAGAGCAGCGCGACCCGGCGGACCCCAGCCTTGTTCGCGAGGTTCAGCAGCCCCGGCAAGTCGTTGTAGCCGGGGAGCAGGAACATGCCGTCCACGCCGTCGAGCGCGTCGGCCAGCGTCTCCGGGCGGTTCAGATCACCGGTGACGGGCTCGGCGCCGGGTGGGAGCACCGCCTTGGCCGGATCGCGCACCAGCGCCCGCACCTGCTCGCCCGATTCGCTGAGGGTCCGTACCAGTTCCGCGCCGACGTTGCCGGTGGCGCCGGTTACCAAGATCATTTCTTCTCCGTGTTCGATTTGCCGCGACTGCGTCGCGGCGTGTTCGCGGCCCTCTGATGGCTCGCGTGTGCGCGACCGCCGCTTGCTCCTTCGTCGCCTACGCGGCGGCCGCGCACACGCGAGCCGGGCCGCGAA